>CAZZNF010000010.1:0-11745 GCA_964655555.1 uncultured Candidatus Saccharibacteria bacterium
TTGTACGAGAATATGAAAATCAAATAGCATTTTATGGTGTGAGACATACTATAAAACCTGGACTTTCTGGATATGCACAAATATATCAAGAGCAAAATCATATACCAAAATTTGGAATAGAGACAAATGGTACAAAAGATAAACTTTCATATGATATTTTTTATTTGAAACATAGATCAATACTTTTAGATTTATCTCTTATAATAAAAACTATAAAAAATCTTTTAGAAAAAGCAGGAATATAAAACAAATAGATAAAACTTGACAAAAGTTAATTTTTAAGATAGATTATAAAAAGAGAGATCTTTAAACTTAAAATATAAACTAAATAAAAAATATAAAAAATGGAAGAAATTGTAAATGAGTTGTCTGAAAATATACCTATCTGGGTATCAGATATAATTGAAAACATAAAAATCTTTTTTACAGATATCATGTATCAGGTGATATCTAATTTTAATGATATGCCAATTTCAAAAAAGATTGTTGTCATATTTCTTATATTAGTACTATTATTTTGTTTTGTAAAAATAGTAGAAAAAATAGGTGAAGCAAAAACCGATAATTCTAAAAATACAAAAGGAAATACTGGCGACCCAAATACTGGAAATGCTAATTCTGGTAATACCAATGGTGGAAATAAATCTGATACTGGTAATGCAAACGCTAGTAATGGAAATAAATCTACAACAGGTAATGGTGATAATAGTAAAACTGGAAATGCAAATTCTAGTAAAACTGCTGGGGATAATAAATCTAACACTGGTAATGCAAATACTAGTAGTAAAAATAAATCTGCAACAGATAATACAAAAAAGAAAAAGCCTGATTCAGTGCTAGATGAAGACACTATGACCATTATAAAATTGATAGCCAAAGCGCAATATTTCGCTGAGATCTATCAAAATTATACTGAGAAAAATACAGTCATATCTTTTAGAGAGAAAAGTAGTATTTATAAGAAATTGATGCTACGAGTGCATCCAGACAGAATGAAAGGCTTTGATCCAAAGCTATTAAATAAAGCAGCTGCAAAGCTGAATGGTCTGTATGATAAAGTCAAACAAAATAAAAGCTATCAAAAAATCTGATAGCTTTGTTTTTTATAAAAAATATCTGATATAATACTATAGATCAGAAAAAACCCTAGCAAGTTACGTACTTGTCGGTGGTTTTTCATTATTATTCATTTCTTCTTTTAATTCTTAAAAATCACATAATTTCTGAACCTTGATTTACTTGATGGAATACAGATTAAAATACAGATTTTTTGATAAATTAAAATAAGAAAGCCCTCAGATACGCCGTAACATATCAAAGGCCCTTTTTCTATTTACAATACAAGTATATCAAACCCAGGAAATATGTAAATTAAGATATTAACAAATTAAAATAAATATGTTGACTTTTTTATTTCATATTTGTTATAATGTACTCAACCTAGAAATACTCTGAAATGGCTCGACCATCTCAGGGGATTTTCATTTTAGGAAGTGATATATCTGTTCTAAATATATTAATCTTTTTGCAACCTTTCTCAAAAGTTTTGATGTCTTATTTACAAAAGTTGGAGATATCAAAATACATTCTTTATTATTGTCTTGCAATTCTCTCACAACACAAGAAAAATCTCCGTCGGAAGTCATTAAAATATATTTATCTATATTATTTTTAAATAAATCTCTACAAATAGTTAAAACCATTTCTGAATCACAATTACCTTTAAAATATTCTCCCCTACCACTTGATTCTCTAAAAATGATTTTAAAACCTATTTTAATAAGTAAATCATAAATATCTTGATTTTTCTTTTCATATCCGACAAAATAATAAATCTCATTAGCTTTTTGCTTTATCTTAAGATATTTATATAAATTATTAAAATTTATTGGGGTCTTATTTTCTTTCGTCCTCTCATATAAATTTGCTCCATCAATATAAATATGTACTATTTCATTTTTAATTTCTAAATTTATATTTCCCATAATTATAAATAATTTATCACAATAAAATCACATAATTTCTGAACCATAATTTACTTGATGAAATACAGATTTTTTGATAAATTAAAATAAATAGTATAATAGGAGATATGGAAAATAATAAAGAAAACATTTTACCAAAAATATCAGTCATAATGCCTGTATACAATGGGGAAAAATTCTTAAAAGAAGCGATAGAAAGTATATTGAATCAGACTTTCACTGATTTTGAATTTATCATCATAAATGATGGATCAAAAGATAATTCACTAAACATAATAAAAGAATATGCTGAAAAAGATAATAGAATAAAAATAATAGATCAGAAAAATGTCGGAATAATAAAAGCTTTAAATAATGCTATAAAAATAGCTAAAGGAAAATATATTGCAAGAATGGATGCGGACGACATATCTCTTGCTGAAAGATTTGAGAAACAAATTAATATTTTAGAAAAAGAAAATGCTGTATTATGTGGCACCTTTGCTATTGCCATAAATGAATCGGGACAAGAAATAAAAAAAATGAATTATATAAAAAAATCTTGGCAAGAAAATAAATTATATTTAATAAGAGGAAATCCATTTATACATCCATCTGTAATGTTTGAAAAAGAAAAAATAATAAATGCTGGAATGTATAAAAATTATAAAAATATAGAAGACTATGAACTGTGGACTAGAATTGTACCAAAATATAAATCTATAAACTTGCAAGAATATTTATTTAAATATAGAGTACATGATAATCAGATTACTAAAAAATTTAAACTAGAAATGAAATTAAAAGGGTTAAAAATAAGATTGCTTGCTATTTATAGACTAATATTTTCTTAAACCATATCTTTTTAAAAGTCGACCTATTTTGTTTTTATTTACTAAATAAAAACTTTTTAAAAAATTTGAATCTCTTAATCTATCTTTTAAAACTGGAAAATATTTATATTTATCCCTTATAATACACTTAATATTTTTGTCTAATCTTAGATTCCAATCTTCTGGCTTTAAATATTCCGGGCCTAAAATTTTGATATCATTTCTACCTACTAAATATCTATTCCAATGTGATTCATCATGGAATATGGCTATAATATTTTTTTCTAAATCTTTTTTAGTATTTGTATTCATTATTTCACAGGCTTCTAGAAAGTTTTTTGCAACTCCACCATTTAAAGCTCCCATAAAATACTTTTCTCCTTCATTCTCTGATATAAAAGCTAAAGAATCTATATTTTTATTTTCATAAGTAAAAACTTTTCTATTCTTATTAAAAAATCCTGGGTGAAGTGCTGCCATTAAATACTCTTTATTTTCTATATCTGGCAAAAAATATTTTTCACTTATATTTTCTAAAATTAGACAATTTGCATTAAAGAAAAAAATATAATCCATTTTCTCTAACTCATTCTTTCTAGACAAAAACATATCAAATCTCATCAGTGTATTTCCTGGCCAACCAAGATTTTCTTGATAAAATTTATATATATTATTATCTATATCTTCATTAAAAATTTCTTTACTGTCTGTCCACACAAAATAATGTTTTTCAAATTTTTTATTTCCGTTTTCATCAATATCATTTAATAAATATTTTTCACAAGACAAATAAAAATCTTTCCAAAAGATATCATATTTACCTGTACATATATATAAAATTCCAATTTTTTTCATATTTTTTAAAATACTTTATATTTTTTTGTATCTAAAATAGATCTAGATAACGAATTATCTAAATTCATATTAGAAAGTTTTTCATTATCAGACTTATCTGGAACATATACAATATTTAATTTCTTATATTTAGCTTTTAAATATGATATATAACTTGATAACGTTATAGTCTCTGTTGCTATATTTATAAATTCATTTTTAAAAAGATCTTCTTTTATTATTTTATCTATAAAATATAATAAATATTCTATATTAACAATACTTCTTATTTTATTAGTTGATCCTATAACTCTTAATAAATTATCTTTTTTAGCAGATAAATCCATATTATAAATGAAGCCGTCATCTATACCATCCCCAAAAATACCACCTGGTCTTAAAACAATTAAAGAATTATTTCCTTTATTGAAAGAAGCTATTTCTTCTCCTAAATATTTACAAAAAGTATAATATGTCTTTGGATTTAATTTATCTTTTTCTTTTTTTAGTTTTATATTACTATTATATATGCCTCCAGAAGAAAAATGTATTATTTTTAAATTTGTAAAAATCTCTGAAACAAAAGAATACACAGAATTCATTGCTGTGACATTCTTATAAAATATTTCTTCCTTATTCCCTCTAAATGAGCCTATTAAATTTATAATGTGTGTTAAATCTTTATGTTTAAGAAGAAATTTATAAAATTTATCTTTTTCATTTACATCACCATTGAAAACAATTATGTTTTTATTATTTTTATAAAAAAAATTACACAATCTTTTACCAACTTTCCCATTATGTCCTAAAATTAAAATTTTTATTTTATCCATAACTCGTTTAATAAAACTTTGATTAGTTCTTCTTTTGATAACACCTCAGCATTTAAAGATGTAAATTCCTCTAAATCAATATTTTTAAAATCTCTATATTTTTCTTCGATTTTTTGCTCAACAAATTGTGGCAAAATCACATAATATTTATCATTAAATATTTTCGTTCTTATAGATTCATTTTTTGAAACCAATACTTCATGTTTCTTTTCCCCTGGCCTACTTCCTATTATTTTCTTTTCTACATTATCTTTAGCATATATCTCTATAATTGCATCAGCCATAGTCTCTACTGTAGAAGCAGACATTCTCATTACATAAATCTCTCCACCTACAGAAGTCTCTACCGCTTCAAAAACTAAACTTATAGCTTCTTTTGTGCTCATTAAATATCTAGTCATCTCAGGATCAGTTATTGTTAAAAAATTATTTTCTTTTACTTGTTTTTTAAAAAGAGGTAAAACACTTCCATTTGTTCCTAAAACATTCCCTCCTCTAACACAAACAAATTTTGTTTCTGAAGAATAATTAATATTTGCATTTACAATCATCTTTTCTGCCACAGCCTTAGTTACACCATAATGATTGAAGGGATCTACAGCTTTATCTGTAGATATATCTATTACCTTTTTTACATTATTTTTTATAGCAGACAATATCACATTTTGTGTACCATATATATTAGTCATAACAGCTTCCCATGTGTTTTCTTCACAAACTGGTACATGCTTTAATGCTGCCAAATGAAATAAAAAATCGACATTCTTACAAGCAGAATCCAGTGCATCTATATCCCTAACATCTCCTATTATGAATTTTAATTTAGTATTATTATTGAAATTACTCTTCATCTCTACTTGTTTGTGCTCACCTCTAGAATAAATTCTTATCTCCTTTGGAGAATGTTTTTCTAAAATTTGTCTAACCAATTCATTACCCCAAGATCCAGTACCTCCAGTTATTAGTATTACCTTATCATTTAAAAAAGACATATGTTTTATATTTTATATAAATAAATAATATCAATTAATAATCATTAAATCAAGTGTGAATAATCTTTATCATCAATATAGCAATTTATACCAGTACCAATATCAAAAGATTGAAATCCTAACAAAGAATATTTATATGCTAATACTTTACTAGCAGACCCACAAGAAAAAATAATTTTAGTTTCTTTATTTTTAGATAAAAAATCATTTATTTTAGACTCTAAATTATCTAATATCTCTAAAGTTCCAAGTTCTGGAGTTTCTACAAAAAAAGAATTTTTATTATGCAAATCTGTTTGTTTTATTTTGTGTATTATTTTATTATTACAGACATATAAGACCTTTTGATTTTTAATAAAATTATCAAAAATGAATTTAGTTTCTTCTTTATAGTAAAATATGTGAGCGTCCCCATAGTGAGCATTTTTATTAAAAGATAACCTAAATTCAACTTTAAATGGTAACCAGCATATTAATATATTTTTTTTCTTTAATTCAGAATTAGAAATATTAAGAAATTTTGGTAAACATAAAATATAGTCAGAATTTTCTTTATATTCTTTTATTATTCTTCTAAAAATTTTTTCTAAATTTTTAGAAGAATTTTGATGAAAAATACTCTTTCCATACATCAATCCTATTTCTCCATCCCCCATCCTTATAACACTTCGCCCTTTTTTAATTTCGTCATAAAACTCTTGCAAAGATAAAAAATTTGTTTTACAAATATATTTTTTCCTAAAAAAAGAAAAAAATAATTTAAAAACAAAAACTGGGCTGTTTAAAAACTGGGTGAAAATAGATTTAATTTTTTTAATCATAAATTTTATCTTTGTAAAATATTCTTTCTTATATTTAATAAATATATCATAAAATATATGCTTTAAATTTTCAAAACGATTAATTAAAAACCTTCCACGGTATTTAGGCCTAATCCAAAAATTTTACTTTTTTTGCAATTATAAAAATCTCTGGAGAATATGCCCTTGTATTAGGTAAAAATCTCCAGCAAAATATTATTCTGATTAATTTTGTAATTATTCTAGCAAATATATTTTTATTTGCTATCCAAAAATCAAATCCACCCATATATCCACCATCAATTATTTCAAAATTATCTTTTTCTAAAATATTTTTCCATTTCTTATAATCCATACTTTTTAGATTATGAGCATAAAAATTTTCTTTACTATCTAAAAATATGTGTAAATATTTTTGTATAAAACCAGCAAAATTGAGTGTAGTAATAAAAATATAACCATCTTTAGAAACTAATTTAGTGTGTATATTTATAACTTCATCAAAATTTTTAAAATGCTCTATAAATCCAGAAGAAAAGACTAGCTCATATTTATTTTCTAATTTTAGATTGAATAAATCATCTTTTATAAATTCACCTAATTTAAAATTATTTTGTTTAAACCAAGAAACCATACTATCTAAATACAAAGTCTGATCAATACCATTTAAAATAAAACCTAATTTACCAAAATGGTATAGAAATCTACCTGGAAAACAACCTATCTCAAAAACACTTTTATTTATAAAAAAATTATTATCAAAGACCTCATAAATCTTTTTTGTTATAGGGTACTCTATATTTTCAGGAAAAAAACTCAGTTGATTTTTATATCCATCATCCCAAAATTTTTTATCTGTTAAATTATTTTCCATATTTATTTTCTATTTCATCGAAAGCCTTAAAAATATTTTCTAAAGCATTTTTATATGTATAATTTTTTATAATCTCTTGTTGTTTCAACACTAAATCTTTATATTCTTTTTCATTTAATCTCAATACTTTATCTGTCATTTCTTCTATTGTGCCATTTACATTATATTCTCCAAAAATATCTTTAAACTTTTTTACATTTGAAAATCCAACATGACCATATGAAATATTTTGAAACATACGACAAGGTAAATAATCATGCTCTTCTTGCCACTCACCTACTATCGCTGGAGCAACTCTTGAAAGTCTTGTAAAAAATGTACTTAAGAAATCTGGTATAAATCTCAAATGAATAAATTTAAGATTTAATTTTTCTAAAAATTTTTTAAATTCTTCTATTTTTCTTACATTACCTTGTCTCATAGCATTATCCCAAATACTACCAATCCAAAAAATAAATTTATGATTATGATAAACCGGCTTTTTAAATTCATAATCTAACAAATTTGTGCCCCAAGGTTGATATAATGTCTGTCCATTTATATCAAAAAGTACAGCTTCTTTCCACTCCACAAATCCTTTTCCTTCAAAATCATTTTGATATTTCTCTAATAAGAGTAAATCTTTTTTTGATAATTTTTCTAAAAAAATATCTTTAAAACCATGAAGACAATATTTTACACCCTCTATAATTGGTAAATTATAATCTTCCAATTTAAACTTCTCTGCTACCATTTTACCAACTGGATCAGAAGATATTACAATATCTCCCTTTTCAACTAATTTAGAATTTTTCTTTTCATCCTCTACCCATATTACTTTATATCCTAATTTTTTAGCATTCTCGTAAAATCTTTGATGAATAAATCTATGTGTATGCCACTTTTTTCGTAAACCCCAAATTATAATTTTGTTGACTTTCATAATATTAAAATTTAATTTTTTATTTTTATAAAAATATCATCACACATAATTCTAGCGACTTGTTTATAACCTTTATTTTTTAAAAAAGATCTAATCTTATTATCACCGAGCTCTCCTGCTATTTTTTTACCTATAAGAGGAATGTATTTAAAACCTATATCATTTTCTATATCTATAACCTTTATATTAAATCTATTAAAATCTATGCTCTCTAATACTTTTAATTCATACCCTTCAACGTCTATAGATAAATAATCTATATCGATCAAATTATTTTCCAATAAAATATCATCTAATCTTTTTTGTTTTTTTACTATTTGTCTTTTATTCTTAGAAATTACTTTATTAAAATCTTTTACACCACATACTCCATGTTCATCTTTTTCTCCTTCAATAAAAATCACATCGGTATTATCTGGACCTATTACAAAATCTAAACATTTTGTTTTTCTCTCCATATCCCATTTCTCTCTTAAATAATCTTGTGGTTCTATAGCTATACCTGTCCAACCTTTTTTTTCAAATAAATATGTATTATTACAATGAATAGGTTCGTTTGCGCCAACATCAACAAATACACCATTATTAATTTTATTAAAAATAATATTGTAAATATATGCGTCTTGCGCAAATTGGCTATACGTCTCCTCGAATTTTGGTATTTTTTCTAAAGTATTTATTATGTTTACATTATGTCCTATATATGATTTTGACATATTATACATTATTATTTTCCAAATTTTTTTAATTATTTTTCTCATATATTTTATAAAGTAAATAATATAACCATTTTTTCTTCTATTATATTTTGATTATACTCTTTTTTTATCATATTTATACAATTCTCATTATATACTATAATTTTATCTCTGTTTTCTAAGCAATAAACAATATCTTCTGCCAACTTTTCTATATCACCAACCTCATGAAATAAAGCCTTGTCTTCAAAAACATCAATGAAAGACATTATCTTCGGTATACACAATACAGACCCAGATAATGCAGCTTGAAATACAGCTACACATTGACCCTCATCTTTAGAATCATTCAAATAAATTAAAAAATTATTTAAAACATTATTCAAATCTTCTAATGGTAAAAATCCATGCTTAATAATATTATCTTCTAATTTTAACATCTCTACATCATCTTTTAAAAAATAATCTGTTTCTTTACCTATAATATTTAATTTTATATCTTTATATTTTGGATATTTACCTATTAAAATCTTCAAAGCTTTTAATATATTTAAAATATTTTTCTTTTGACTAAGCTGACCGAAATAAAGTAAATCTTTTCTATTTTGATAATCATTTATTTTTTTAAATACATGATCATCTACTACAAGAGGACATACAAAAAGCTTTTTTTCTAAAATGCCATTTGATAATAAAAAATTCTTTTCTGTAATATTATTTAGTCTTACTCTATCAACAAAAAATTTAAATAAAATTTTATCTTGGAAAAATTGTTTAAATCTTGCATTACCAAGCCCACCTCTTTTTGGTTGTGTATGAGACATAAAAATATTTTTTATATTTCCAAAAGAAAATATTTTTGAAAAGATTATACCAAAATAAGTTAATTTCTCATGTGAATTAAAATAAAAAAGTGTATTATTAAAAAATGATATGGAAGAATATTTAAGTAAAATCAAAATAAAATTAAAAATATTTTTATAATCTAAAATTAAAATTTCTATACCTTTTTCTTTTAAGATTTTTAGATTTGGATCACTTTTCAAATTATCTATACCACCCCTCACTATTGCTATAAAATTGTTATAGCCAGACCGTTTTGCCACTAGAAAACTATGTAAATGATATGATTCACCCAAAATAAACTCATGCCAATATTTAAAATACCCATGAAAAAAATTTATAAAATACTTTTGTTTTTGCATAATATATATTATAATAATATCATATTATAAATTACATGAACATACTTAAAAAAGTAATACCGAAAAAAATATATACAAATTTGACTGAGACATATTCAAAAATAGTACCTTTTTGTGTAGTAAAACTATTACCAAACAATATAGCACCAGCAAAATTAAGATATAAATTCATACTAGAATTAGCTAAAGAAAATAATATAAGAAACTTTATAGAAACAGGCACTTATCTTGGTGACACCATAAATTCTGTAAAAAAATATTTTGATAAAATATATAGTATAGAAATATCAAAAGAGTTGGTAGCTTTAGCAAAAAAAAGATTTGAAAAAGATAAAAATATAAATATAATACAAGGAGATAGCGGGGAACAACTTACATATTTATTAGACAATATAAATGAAAAAACTATTTTTTGGCTTGATGGACACTATTCAGATCAATTCCTTTTTTCAGATATAAATCAAAAAGGTATAAATGAATCACCAATAGAGAAAGAAATTAAAACTATTTTTGAAAGTAAAATAAAAAACCTAGACAATATTATATTAATAGATGATGCACATGAATTTGACGGTACAAGAGGATATCCTACTATAGAAGAATTTAAAAAACTTATTGAAAAACAAACTTCAAATTATAATGTATATAAAAAATACAATATAATATTTATATTACCAAAAAATATAAATTACTAATTTAGTCTATTTAAAATATTTTCTATAAACACTTTTCATTTTCTTATATTTTTCTTCATTTAATATTTTTTTAAAAAAACTATTTATATATGGCGTTGCATATATATAATTATAAAATAAAACTTTAAAAATACCCAATCTGAGAATTTTAAATCTTAATTTATTATATTTTTCTTTATACAGATATGAATATGGTGATAATTTTAAATATTTCATCCAAATGTCTTCACAAGACCCTGAAAATATATTATTCCAAGGCTTACTAGCTATATAGTGAAAGACTATAGTTTCTTCTTTAATTTTATTATCCACAATATTTAATATACGATTTTTATTATTTTCATATGTAGTGATATTAATATTATTAAACATATTTGGTAAACCTTTTATCTTACTACTAAATAATATATTCAAAATATCTTGATCTACTGTGATTATTTTATCTCTATAAATAGAAATAGTATTTTCTAAATTATTATAATCTAAATATTGTTTTATATTTTTAAAATCAAAAATTATAATACCAGATTGAAAATACTTTTGTAAATTAAAAATTTTTATCTGTATCGCATCTTTTTCTTCTAACATTCCCAACAGACAACGATCAAGATCAAAAGACTGAATTGATTTAATGCTTCTATTTACTATCATGTCACAATCTAAATAAATTAATCTGTCTATATCTTCCTTTATTTTCTGACAAATCAATAATCTAAAATAAGTCTCTCTAGACCATCTCAAAACTGGTGCGTCTTTAAAATATTTATCTTCTATAAAAATTAATTTTATTTCTTGATTATATTTTTTTGCTAAATCTAAAAGTATTACTTCTTGTTCTTTTAATATTTCACTATGAAATACATATATGCAAATATCTAAATCTTTATTATTTTCAAATATTGATGTGATAGCAACAGACATTGGCATAACATAATTTTTATCTGTACAAAACAAAATATTAATCTTATCCATACTTTTATCTTTTACTATCATTTATATTAATCGTATACACAAGATTACTCATAAACTTCATAATAATCGCTACTATTATCGCTCCCCATACACCAAAATATGTAGCGGCGAAAAATAATGCGA
>CAZZNF010000011.1:0-11388 GCA_964655555.1 uncultured Candidatus Saccharibacteria bacterium
TAGCTACTGCTGAATTTGTTGTTCCTAAATCTATACCTATAATTTTACTCATATTTTTATTATCTTATTTTAATTATCTTATTTTAAATTAATAATCGTTTTATTCTTCAAAATTTCCAATCTTTACTCTTGCTGGCCTTAATAATTTATCTCCAATCTTATATCCTTTTTGAAGCACATCTACTATTTTACCATTTTTTTCTTTATTTTCAACTGTTAATTTTATAACTTCTACTGCTTCATGTAAATTAGAATTATATTCTTCGTTTACAAGCCCAAATTCTTCAAGACCATTATTTTCTAAAATTTTTTGTAATTGTAAGAAGAGATATTCTATACCAGTTCTCCAATTTATGTCTACTTTTTCCCATAATTCTTTATTAATTTTTGCCATATTATAACCATCAAAAACAGGTAATATATCTTTTATAATATTAATATTAGCAAACTTTATAATGTCTTTTTTATATAATTCAATTTCTTTTTCACGGTTTTTATAATCAGCTTGTATTCTTTGCCAACCAGTTAAATATTCGTCTCTTTCTTTTTCTAGTCTTTTTATTTTATTTTCAAAAGTTTCTTTTAATTTATCTTTATTATGTTTAAATTTTTCTTTTTCAGTCATCACTTCACCGTCTTCATTAAGGTCTTCAAACACAATATCATCATCTGCAAAATCCTCACTTTTAGAAGTAATATCTTCATTTCTTTCTAAATCTTCTAAATTTTCTTTTTCTAAATCTTTATCTTTCATAATTACAATTTTATTTTTATAAATAACAAAACACTAATTAAATTCATTCTATTCATTTTTTATATTAACTACCTTTAGTGTTAATTAAATAATATCATAAAATAAAATAAAAACAAAAACCAGAATTTTTCTGGTTTTTGTGATATAAAGATTATTATCTTTTTGACCATGTTGGTCTTTTACGAGCTTTTTTGAGTCCGAATTTCTTTCTTTCCTTACTTCTCGGGTCTCTTTTTAAGAATCCTAGTTTTTTTAATTCACTTCTTAAATTTTCATCTTCTTTTACAAGACATCTTGTGATACCGTGACGAATTGCTTCTGCTTGTGAATGTATTCCTGAACCAGAAACTTTTATTGTTATTGTATATTTATTTGGAATTTGAGTTTTATTAAAAGCAGAATTTACAATATTTAATAAATCCTTTGTTTGAAAATAATCTTCAACATTTTTGTCATTTACAATAAATGTAGGCTTTGTACTTGGAGTTATTCTTACTCTAGCTGTAGATGTTTTTCTTCTTCCTATTTGTTCTATATATTTATTCATAAATTTTACTATTATTCTTCTATTAAAAGATTTTGCATTCTTTTAGATTGTAATTTATTTTTTGGAAGCATTCCTTCTACAGCATGTCTTATTATTTCTTTATAGCCTTTTTTATTTGCTACCATAGCAAGATTTAAAGTTTTTTGTCCTCCAGGATATCCAGAATATCTTTTATGTAATGTTTGATTTATTTTATTTCCAGTTAATTTAATTTTTGCTGCATTTATTACTTTTATTTTTACATTAGCTATAACATTTTTTGCAAAAGTTGTAGAATTTTTAGCATTTAAAATAGAAGCTATTTCAGTAGAAAGTCTTCCGAGAGATTTACCTGTAGCATCTATATTATATTCTTTTGTTTCGTTTAATTTTGTCATATTTTTATACAAATTCAATTATAGCAATTGGAGAACCATCACCAATTCTTTGTCCAAGCTTTGTAATTCTTGTATAACCTCCATTTACATCTTTATATTTTGGAGCTATAGTTGTAAATATTTTTTTAGTTTCAATTTCTTGATTCAAAATTCTACTTGACACAAGTCTTCTTCTGGCTACAGAATCTGTTTTAGCGAGAGTCACAAGTCTTTCTACAAAAGGTCTGATTTCTTTTGCGCGAGCTTCTGTAGTTTCAATTTTTTCATGACGAATTAAATTAATTACTAATCCTTTTATAAAAGAATGTCTTTGATTTTTTTCTCTTCCGAATTTTCTAAAATTTTTATGATGCTTCATGATTTTATTTATAATTTATACACTTTTTTTCTTTTTTTTGCAAATTATTTTTTGTTTACCTTTAAAGATAAGCCTTTTCCTTCTAAAACTTCAACAATTTCTTCAATCGCTTTATCTCCAAGTCCAGCCAACTCTTTTAAATCATTTTCTGATTTTTTTAATAATCCTGAAAGTGTTTTTATTCCACCTGAAAGTAAAGCATTCTCTGTTCTTGTTGAAAATTGTAAGTCTGTTATTTTAATTTTATTAAAAGATTCTGCTTCAATTACTTTTATGTCAGTTATCATGTCATCAGACATAGTATCCCTTAAAGAGTTATCTATAGTTTCTTTAAATCCAACAATTGCTTGTAATTGTTTTATCATTATAGTTATAGAATTTTCTAAAACTTCTTTTGGAGAAATTGTACCATCTGTTTCTATGGCTAATTTTAATCTATTATGATCTGTTCTATCTTCAACTCTCATGTTTTCAACTTCATAACTTACTCTTTTTACTGGAGTAAAAGCAGCATCAAGTGATATTGTTCCTATTGGAGATCTTTCTTTTTCTACTTGTTCTTTTGATAAATAACCAATGCCTTTTTCTACAACAAATTCTAAATTAAAAGAAGTTTTTCCTGTAATTTCACATATATAAGAATCTTTGTTTATAATCTCAACTTGAGGATTACTTTCTATATCATTAGATGTTATAATTTTTGGACCTTTAACACTCAAAGATAACTTTTGAGGTTCTTCAGAAAACAACTTAAAATGAATATTTTTCAAATTCAAAATTATAGAAATAACATCTTCTTTAACACCTTCTATAGTTGAAAATTCATGTTTTACACCTTCTATTGATAAAGAAGTTATAGCTACACCAGAAATAGAAGAAATTATTATTCTTCTTAAAGAGTTTCCTAAAGTATATCCATAACCTGGATATAATCCATCTATTTCATAAACGCCTTTATTATTTTCTTCGCTAATAATTTTTGGTTTTGATGGTAAATTTATATTTTGTAAATGCATATTTTTATTATTTTTCTGACCTATTGTTCTTAATAATTATATAAAGTGATAACTTTGACAGTTTAACACAAAATTAGTATAAAATCAAATTATTATTTTTTATTTATTATAAAACTCTAATATCTTAGCAAAATCATATCCAGCTTCAATTTCTTTTGGTAAAGAAATTATTTTTGCTTCATTTTTATTAATATCTAAATCAATCCAATCTACTACTTTGAAATCTTTTTCTTTATTTATTGTATTTATAAATAATTTTGTGTTTTTAGAACCTTCTCTTATTGATATCAGATCATTTATTCTCACTTTGTGAGAAGGGATATTTATTTTTTTATTATTTACCAAAATATGCCCATGAGAAACTGTTTGTCTTGCCATTCTTCTTGTTTTAGATAAACCCATTCTAAAAACTATATTATCTAATCTAGTTTCTAAATTTATAAATATAAGTAATGATGGAGATAACTTTTTATGTAAAGAAAGTTTTTCTGCATCTAAAACATAATTTCGAAATTGTTTTTCTGAAATACCATAATCTTTTTTTACTTTTTGTTTTTCTCTCATCTGAATACCATATTCTGTTATTCTAGATTTTCTTTTTCTTTCAGGTTCATTTTTTTTAGAACTTGTTTTTTTGATATCTATTTTTTTTTCTACCATATATTTTTATTTAAAAATTAAATTCTTCTAGGTTTTTTTGGTTTTGGTCCATTATGTGGAACGCCTGTTCTGTCTTCTATTGAATTTATATTAAAACCAAAAGATGCAAAAGTTCTTATTGCTGATTCTCTACCAGAACCAACACCTTTTACTATTACTTTAACATCTTTGACTCCAGCTTGTAATGCTTTTTCTCCTACAACTTCTGCTATTTTTGAAGCAGCAAAAGGAGTTCCTTTTTTTGCACCTTTAAATCCTAAAGACCCTGATGTAGACCAGACAATTACACTACCATTAATATCTGTTAAAGTAAGTCTTGAATTATTATATGTAGATTCTACATATAATAAAGCATCTGTTAATTTTCTTTTAACTAATTTAGAAAGACTTCTAGCTTTTAAAGCATTATCCATGCTTGATCCAAATTTTTTCACTACTCGTTTTTTTCCCATAATTTTATAATAATATACTAAGTTTTCTCAACCTTTCTTCTTCCAGAGCCCATAGTAGCTCTCTTATTTCCTCTTAAAGTTCTAGAATTTGTTTTTGTTCTTTGTCCTCTAGTAGGTAAACCTTTTAAATGTCTTACACCTCTATAGGCTTTTATATCTTTTAGTCTTTTTATATTGATTTGCTTTTCTCGTCTTAAATCACCTTCGATTTTGTTAATTTCAATTTCTTTTCTTATTAATATTTCTTCTTCTTGAGACAATTCTGGAACTTTTTTACCTAAGTCAATATTTATTTTTTTTAATATTTCTTTTGCTTTAGGTCTTCCAATACCATATACAGCAGTTAATGCTATTTCTAATCTTTTATTTTCTGGAATTGTTATACCTGCTATACGCATATAATTATTATTTATATTTTAATTAACCTTGAGCTTGTTTATGTTTTGGATTATCACAAATAATACGAAGAACTCCTTCTCTTTTAACCATTTTGCATTTTGAGCACATTTTCTTAATAGAGGATCTTACTTTCATAAAAAATTATATTTATTTCAATTCTTAGTATTATTATATTTTTTGTATTCAGAGTATACTATATTTATATAAAAAATGCAAATATTATAATCTTTTTATTATTCGTCCCTTCCCTCCATAAGGATCCAATTCTACTAAAACTTTATCACCTACTAGTATTTTAATTTTATAAACTTTTATTTTGCCTTTTAGAAAACATATTAAAGATTTATTTTCATTTTCAAAATAAACTCTAAATAAAGCAGCTGGTAAAGATTCTATAACTCTTCCTTCTTTTATTTCTAATCTATCATCATTATCTTGGCTCATATAATAATATATTATCTTAAAACTTCTTTTATTTCAATCTTTTTTGTATTATTTGGGTATTTTTTAACCCAAGGTGGTTTATTTTGTGAATAAAAATCTAGCATTATATCTCTATATTGATTGGCTATTTCTGTAAAATTATTTATAGGTTGAGATAGGAATTTCCTTTTCATTTCTTCATGGTCAAAATCCCAGATTAATCTTGTTTTTCCAATAATATTTAGTTTTAAAATATTATTATTTATATCACTATCATCAGAAAAAGAGAATAATAAATTATCAATTGAAAGCATTTTGAAATTATCTGTTGATTTAAAATCTTGTCCCAAAGTCTGTTCTGCTATCAATTTAGATAAAACACTTTTTTTAATAGAAATTAAAGTAACTTCTCCGGTTAATTTATATTTATTTTCATTTTGATTCATTAAATCACTTGAATTATCAAAAAATCTAGTTTTTGCTAAATCGTATAATGTATAATAGTCATTATGATTAATACTTAAATATTTAGTTTTCAATTCACTTTCTAAATCTTTTGTTAAATCCTTTTTTGTATTATCAATATCTGTTTTAGATACCATTTGAACAATTCCAGAAGCTCCACCTGTCATAGATTCTTCAGATTTAGCATAAAAACCTTCAAATCTTGGTGTATTTTGAAATCCTGGTATTGTAAACTTTGTGGGACCTATATTATATTCTGATCCATAAGTATCTGCTGTTACTTTTACTTTTATTGAACCTTCTTTATCTCCATTTTTACCAGGAACAGTTATGCTATTTGAAATTCTAAATATTTTACCATCTGGAGATTGAAATCTTGTGTTTGTGATCAAAACTTGAGGAGTATTTGAATAATTATTATAAATAGTTATTTCTCCTTCTGCTTTTTCGTATACTTCTTTTGGTTCAGATTTTAAAATATCTTTTGATAAAGTAGATGAAGCATAATCTACAATTAAGTCATCTTTAAATATCAAAAAAGTACTTGAAGCTGAAACATCTTTATATTTTGGAATTATAATTAAAGTTGTTTTATCTAAAACATAAGTAACAAATACAAAAGCTAATATTATTAAAATACCTAATGTAATAAAAAATATTTTCCATTTACTTCTTTTTTTATGTTTTTTTCTTCTAAAAGTTTCTATTTTTGTTTCACTTAATTCTTTTTTATTTTTATTAAAAAAATCACTTCTTTTCAAAACATCATAAGGATCTTTACTTCTCTTTTCTTCTCCATCAAGTAAATCATAATGATCAGCAGCTCTTAAAATTGGTTTACCTTCTTTTGTGTATTTTACTTCTTCTCCTCTTTTTTTATTGTATACAAATTCTTTTTGAGACTCCTCTTCATCAAAAAAAACTTCTTTTTTGTTATTTGAGTTTATTTTTCGAGTTTTTACATCGATTTTTTCAAAATCAGATTTTGAATTTCGATGTCGTATTCGTATATCTTTCATAAAGTTTTAATTTATCTTCAATAATATTTTTATCTTCATCATTTGAAATATTATTTAAAAAAGTTCTAATATTTAAATGATTTATCTTTTTTATTATAACATGTATTCCATTATACATGTCTTCATTTTTAATAAAGAATTGTGAATAAGTATTTTTATCTTTTAAAAATTTAGCGAAAAGGTTTTGATATTTCTCTGTTGTTAAATAAATATATGTAGGAACTCTATCTGTTAAAGATATATTTTGTAATACATAAATAATATTAGAAATCCAGTCACTAAAAATAAAAGTACTTAAAGAATTTTCTTCTATTTGTTTCAAACCTATTTTAAATTCATGTATAAAACAAACATTATTATCATTACAATATGTTACTATTGTTTTATTTTCAAATACTTTTATATCTAAATATTTTTTTAAATAATTTTGATTCATATAATTATTATACTATATTTATTTGTTTTTTATATCAAAAATGATATTATTGAATAGATAATAATATTTGTTCATTAAAAAAATTTTTTATGAAAAGTTTAGGTCTGTATAGAATTATGGCAGAAGGTATAAGTATAGAATATAGATTTAGCGAACAAAAGCAATCTTTTTTTATAGATTGTTTATTGGAAGAAGATAGTCTTAAAAAATATTCAGAAAGAGATAAAATGTCTATATTCTTACTTACCTTTTTTATTAAAAAAACTAATCAAGATCTTGATGTTATAAATAAAGCAAATGAATGCTTAATTAAATTTTTTACATCAAATCCAGCATCTCTCTAAAGAGATGCTTTTATTTTAATACAGCTTTTATTCTTCTTATACCAAAAGACACACTTTCTTCTTTTATAACTTTAAAAGTTTTACTTTCTAAAAAATCTTTACTATTTTTAACATGAGGTCCTCCACAAAGTTCTCTAGAATAAATTTCATTATTTTTACCTTTTATATTATAAACTTTAACAATATCTGGATATTTTTCCCAAAATGAACCTGTGATGTTTTGATTTTTGGCAATTTCTTTTCCCATTTCTTCAATTTCTATTTCAAAACCATTTTTTATAGCATTATTCACATAAGATTCTATATTTGATAATTCTTCATCATTTAATTTTCTTTCAAAATTGAAATCAAATCTTAATCTCTCACTATTTATATTACTACCTTCTTGATGTATATTTTTATCAATTAGTTTTTTCATTGCGGCAAGCATTAAATGACTTGATGTGTGTAAAGCTGTTGTCATTTCAGAATTATCAACTAATCCTCCCTTAAACATACCTTGACTAGCTGTTTTTGATTTTTCTGAATGCTCTTTTTTTAATATTAAAAAAGTATTTATATCTAATAATAAGTTCTTTTCTTTTGCAATTTCTTCTATTATTTCGACGGGAAATCCATAAGTTTGAAAAAGGTTAAATATTTTTTCTCCAGATAATAAGTTGTTTGTTATATTTATTTTTTCAAACTCTTTTAATCCTTGTGAAAGAGTTTTTTTGAATTTATTTTCTTCTTTTTCTATTTCTTCTAATATTTTTTCTTTATTTTTTGATAAATTATTACCTAAATAATTTTCTGAATCTTTGTAATAATTAATAAAAGTTTCTGATATTTTTCTTAAAAAAGAATCCTTTATATTTAATTTATGAGCTGATACAAGAGATCTTCTTATCAGTCTTCTAACAAAATATTCCCTATCTTTATTTCCTGGTAAAACTCCATCTCCTATTAAAAAAGTTGCTGCTTGTATATGATCAAGGATAATTCTATAATTTTTTTTATCTTCAAAATAATCTATTTTAGACATATTAAAAATAATTTTTTTTGCTTCATCAAAAATATTTAAATTAAAAATATCTTCATTATTATTTATTGCAGCCGCTAATCTCGCCAATCCTCCACCAAAGTCAACATTTTTTTGAGATAATTCTTTTATAGAATTATTTTCTTTTTTATATTGAATAAATACACTATTACAAATTTCCAAAAATCTACCACAATCACAATTTGGATGACAAATATCATTTTTATAAATACTATTTTCATGTATTTTTTTTGTTAAATTATTATCAAAATCATAAAAAATTTCTGTATCAGGACCACCAATTTCACCTTCTGGCATATTTTCTGGAACTCCAGCTCTACTCCACCAATTCTTTTTCTCATCATAAAAAAAGATTTTGTTTTCATTAATTCCGTTTTCTATCCATAGATTTTTTGAATCTATATCCTTATCTATATTTAAATTTTTATTACCTATATAACAAGTAAAAAAAAGGTTTTTTTTGTCTAATCCTAATCCTTTTTCTTTATTTGTTAAAAATTCAAAAATCCAATTTATTTGTTCTTTTTTAAAATAATCTCCAAAACTCCAGTTTCCAAGCATTTCAAAAAAAGTAGTATGTCTATTATCGCCTATTTCATCTATATCTTGAGATCTGAAACATTTTTGTGAATTAGAAACCCTATTTCCATTACTGTATTTTTCCCCAAGTAAATAATTTATCATAGGTTGCATTCCAGCAGAGACAAATAATGTGGTAGCATCATTTTCTGGCACAAGAGAAGCAGAAAGGACAATATTATGTCCTTTTTCTTTCATAAACTCTAAATATCTTTCTCTTATTTCTGTAATATTCATTTTTATTTTAATATTATACTTTAATTTTAACAAATTTGAAATATTTAATTTATTTCAGAAAATAAATCTTTTTCTTCAAATCTCCATTTAATATTATGATTTTCATCACTATCTCTATATCCCAAAGTCAAAAAAACAAAAGGATTTAAATTTTCATCTAAATTAAATGTATTTTTGACAGATTCTTTTTCAAAAATACTAATAGGACAACTATCTATATTTAATTCACTACATGCAGCAAGAGCAAATCCTAAGGCTACATGAGTATTGCTTGATACCCAAGCAATCTTTTCATTATTATCAAAAGTATTCAAGATTTCAATAATAGAATTCTCAGCTTTTTCAAATTTTATTCTTAAATTATCATCATAATTACTTTTTTTATCAAACATTTTTTTAACTAATTTATGTAAATTATCAATTCCACAAAACAATAATACTTTATCAGCCGTTAAAAATCTCTCTTTATTTATTTCATCTGTTTTTATCATTTTTAATAATTCTTTATTTTTTATATCTAAAACTTTAAAAGGTTGTAAACCTTTTGCTGTTGGTGCAAATCTAATAGAATCTTTTATTTTTTGATAATCTTCAATATTTATTTTTTTATTTATATCAAATTTTTTTGTAGCTTCTCGCCAAAGTAAATTATTTAAAAAAGTCATAATTTTATTAATATTAGAAATTATATCATTAATCTAATTTATTCAAAAAAATAGCTAATTTTCTCCATTTAATAGTGAAATCTTTTAAGTTTATTATTAAATTACTCCCTTCTTCTTTATTTTGTTTATTTGAGTCATTATAAACAAAATACCTCTCTCCATTTTCTTCTTTTACAGAATGAAATAATACAGAATGTGGTTTATCTTCATATAAAAAATCTTTTGGTACAGAAACTATTACAAGTCCATTTTTATTTTTAATAAAATTAAAAATCTTTTCTACACCATAATTCAAAATACTTTCTGAGTATTTCGTTTCTTTGCCAAAAGGAATACTTTTGAATTCTTCTGTATATGCAGCTATACCGTGATTATGAGCAAGAATAGTTATTTTATTATGAATCCAAAAACCACTTTGAAGCCAAGCTCCTATATCTAAGGCTTCATTTAATAATTCATTTACATTTAAATCAAAATCTTTTTTTATTATTTTTATAGCCATCCATAAAGCACAAATAGAACAAGCTTTATTTTTCCACTCTTCTAAATCTATATCATTATATTGAGAACAAAAATCATTATTATTCATATTTTATTGCGGGCCCACGAGGATTCGAACCTCGGTCAACGGTTTTGGAGACCGCTATTCTACCACTGAACTATAAGCCCAATTATTTTATATATAATAACATAAATATTAAAAAGAATAATATTTATGTTAAATACTTGACTTTTTGTTTAATATATGATAATATATAATATGAAAAATATGTTCTTAACCAAAAAAAACCTAAGAAATGAACAAGAAAAAAATCCAAGAATTTTGTTCTAATTTGATTTCTTTTAAATCAATAAAGAGTATTTTAACATTTTTTATTGGCTTATTTTTATTTTTTATTATTGTTAAAAATAAAATACCTATTAAATTTTATCCTGGTATATATATTTTAACGGGATGCTTTTTTGTGATTTTAACACCTTTTATTTCCACAAAAATAAATAGAACAATCTATATTGTTATGGGAATATCTCTTTTATTATTTTTTACTATTATTAAAAATGATTCATTTTCATTTGTTTTAGTAATTATTATAATTTGGGTATTATTATTTAATAAAAGTACCTTTGATAAAAACAAAGAAAAAGATAAAAAATAATTTAAGTAAAGTTAAAACAAAAGAGTGAAGAAATTCGCTCTTTTTTATTTTTTATATTATATAACTTCCTTTTTTGAGTTTAATATAATTTTTAATTTTATAAACCATTTTGTTCGTTTATGGAGTGGTTATACGATTCCGCTCGAACTTACTTTATCAAAAATTCGTGAGAATATCCACAAGCGTTCCCCGCGCGCTGAAGCGCCTCTGTGCGAAGCACAGAGCTTCTGCTGAAGCAGAAGTGCGGGGAAACGCTCTGCACACCACGCAATCTTTTAAAAATGATGTGGTGTGCAGAAATGCAAATATGGACTCGGTTTTGCGAAACTATTTTGCGGGAGGGAGGATTCGCAAAACCGAGACTAAGTTTTTTGAAATTCGGCGGGATTTGGGCTTCCGCCCCGCAGGAGGGTGCGGGAGGAATGCGGGGCGGATTCTTTTTATTTTTTTTGCGCGCA
>CAZZNF010000012.1:0-2549 GCA_964655555.1 uncultured Candidatus Saccharibacteria bacterium
CGGAAACTAATCTACGCCTAATTCTAAATTAGACAAAGACTAAAAGTCTTGTAGTTAAATCAAAAACACCCGCAAGGGTGTTTTTGATTTGTTAATAGATATACAATAATATAAATATGTTAATATATAAATATGGAAAATAAAAGAAAAAGAGTTGGTATTTATATAGATGGAGCAAATATATTTTATGAAGGTAAAAGATCTGGCTTTAAAATAGATTTCAACAAACTAAATAAATGGGTATCAGCTTTTCACGATATTAAAGTTGCTAAATATTTTATTGGCGAACCAAGCTGGGAGCCAGCTTTATCAATTTCTAAAGCATTTAATAATTATTTAGAAAATATAGGATATAAAGTTATAATTAAACCGCTTAAAAAATTAAAAAGTATTGATGGAAAGTTAAAAAATAAATGTAATTTTGATGTAGAAATTCATGATGAAATAATACATGACCTTAATGATTTAGATATTATTTATTTAATGAGTGGAGACAGTGATTTTATGAGAACTAAAGAAAGAGTTTTAGAGCAAAATAAGAGAATAAAATTCATTGTTTATAAAAAAGGTTGTGCTTGGGAAATAAGGAAAAGTTGGCATATATTTTTAGATGATATTAGAAAAGAAATAGAAAGGTAAGGTTATTAACAGATATTCCTTGACTTTTAATTATAAAAAGATTAACATATATATATGTTACATCACCAGTCCTTGTGGCTGGTTTTTTAGTTGATTTTATCTTGTAATTATGATATACTATATATATAATATAGTTATAAACTAAAAATTATGAAAAAAGACATACATGGAGAATATTTTGAAGATGCAAAGATAAATTGTGCTTGTGGAGCAAAGTATATAGTGGGATCCACCAAGAAAGAAATTGAAATAGAAATTTGCTCTTCTTGTCATCCATTTTATACAGGACAAGAAAAAGTATTAGACTCAGCAGGTAGAGTTGATAAATTCAAGAAAAAAGTAGCAGCAGCTAAAGTTTCTAAAAAAGCTTAAATCAAAAAATAAAAACACTCTCATTTTTTAGAGTGTTTTTATTTTTGATATATAATAAAGTTATGACTTATACAATAGAAGATTTCAAAAATAATGAAAAGACTAAATATACTAGTTATTTAATTTATGAAGATTTATTAAGAAAAGAAGAAGATGCTAATTTATTATTATCTGAAAATAATTTAGATATAGAAATGAAGCAAATAGCAGAAGAAGAAATAAAAAACATAAATATACAAAAAGAAAACTTATGGCGAGAAATGAGTGATATTTTGGATAAAGATAAGATTGAAGAAGAAAAGCCAAAAGCATTAATACTTGAAATAGCATCAGGAGCTGGTGGTGATGAGGCATCACTATTTGCAGCAGAGCTTGCAAATATGTATCAAAACTTTGCACTCAAAAATAAATGTAGTTTTGAGAAATTAGATGAATCAGTATCAGATGTTGGTGGTTATAAAGATGTGTCTTTTTCTATAACAGGACAAAATGCATGGAATATGTTTAAGTATGAAATGGGAGTTCATAGAGTACAAAGAATACCAGACACAGAAAAGAATGGCAGAGTTCATACTTCTACTGTGACTGTAGCTGTAATGCCAATACGAAAAATCAAAAAAATAACAATAAATCCAGCAGATATTGAAATGGAAACATCAAGATCTGGTGGTGCTGGAGGACAAAATGTAAATAAAGTAGAAACAGCAGTTAGACTTATACACAAACCAACAGGTATAGCTGTTAAATGTACTATTGAGAGAAGTCAATTAAAAAACAGAGAAAGAGCAATGGAAATGCTTCAAGCAAGACTTGATCAAATGGAAGAAGAAAAGTTTAATAAAGAAGGAGTGGAAGCTAAAAGGGAACAAGTAGGTACAGGAGATAGAAGTGAAAAGATTAGAACATATAATTTTCCACAAGATAGAATAACTGATCACAGAATTAAGAAATCTTGGCATGGAATAGAGAAAATAATGTCAGGAGAAATGATGGATATTGTATATAGTTTAGAAAATTTTGATGGTGAATTTAGTAATGATGAAGAATAATTTTGGTTAAGAATTCTTTTTATTTGTTTATTATTTTTGTTATAATTTATATATGAAAGTCTTGATTGTAGAAGATAATTTGAAATTAAATGAAGGCATTAAAGCATATCTTGAAGAAGAAGGTTTTGATGTAGATACAGCATTTAATGGAGTTCAAGCATTATCTATTGTTAAAGAAAATCTCAAAAAAGCAATACAATTTGATGTAATAATAATGGATAGAATGATGCCAATGAAAGAAGGTGTTGAAGTAATGCGAGAAATGAAAGGTATAGGCATAAGAAGTAGTTTTATACTTTTGACAGCTAAAGACAGTGTAGATGATAAAATATTTGGCCTTGCAGCAGGAGCTGATGATTATATGGTTAAGCCATTTAATATAAGAGAATTAGTAGCAAGAATACATAATCTTTATAGAAGAAATGTTTTAGAAAACAAAAATACAATATCAATAAATAAAGAAATAAATAAAGATATTAGAAATAGTTT
>CAZZNF010000012.1:2649-4898 GCA_964655555.1 uncultured Candidatus Saccharibacteria bacterium
GGTAAAATAGATACAATAAGAAATGAAGGTTATAGATTAATTTTTTAACAAATAAATGAAAATATTAACAAAAAAAGATAATTTATTTATATCAACAAGATTAAAACTTGATATTATAGCTTCTTTTTTTGTGTTTTTTATTTTGTTTTCTTTTTCTTTTGTTGTTTATAAACTTTTGACACAAGATATTATATTTCAAATATCTCCTGTTTTTAAGTATTTAGAATCAAAAAGTGATATTAATTCTAACAACTTTTTTAATGATTTACAAAATCAGACTTTATTTTTACTTATTATTTCAGATATTATAATTTTTGTTTTGTCTATAATATTCTTTGATAGAATGGTAAAAAAAATGCTTATGCCTATTGAATATATGATTAATTTACAAAAAAGCTTTTCTTCAAATGTTTCTCACGAGTTGAGAACTCCACTTTCAATAATAAATATGAAAAAAGACTTTTTGTTAAAGAAAATAGAGAGATTAAAAAACAAAGATTTAAGCAATGAAGATTTTATAAGTATTTCTGAAAATAATTTACAAGAAATATCTAATGAAATACAAAATATGACAAATATAATAGATGATTTGCTTTTTGAAGCAAGGATAAAATATGCAGAAACAAAAAAAGAATATATATATATAAATAATTTAGAAGAAATAATAAATAATGTTTTTGAAATACAAAAAAACTCAAAAAAAGAAAATGTAAAGTTTATTATTGAAAATAATATCAAAAATGATAATAATTTATATTTTAATGTTAATAAACAACATTTAGATAGAGTTTTTAATAATCTATTATCCAATAGTTTCAAATTTACAGAAAAAGGGGAGGTAAAAATAATTTTGGATATTAAAAAAAGATTTACAAAAAACTATTTATCTATAAAAGTTGAAGATACAGGAATTGGTATAAATAAAGAAGATATTAAAAAAGTTGGAGATAGATTTTTTAGAGCAAGAAATATTAAAGACACAACTATTGGATCTGGACTAGGATTATCAATAGTAAAAGAAATTATAAATACAAATAAGTGGAATATGAATATTTTAAGAAAAGATAATGGTATAATAATTCATATAGATAATATTATTTTGTATGAATAAATTAATTATATTTTTAGAAGAAAATAAAATCCATTTTAGTAAAGATAAATCAGCATTAGAAAAGAATAGCGAAGACACAAGCTTATTCAAAATATATCCAAAAATAATAATATATCCAAAAAACAAATTTGAAATTAGTAAATTATTGTCTTTTATTAATAATGAAAAAACTGAAAAATACACCATAACAAGCAGAAGTGGAGGAACTGATATGTCAGGTGGAGCAATTGGGAATTCTATTATTTTATCATTTTCAAAATATTTTAATCATATAGAAAAAATAGATAAAGAAAATAAATTTGCAATAGTAGAGCCAGGTGTTTATTATAGAGATTTTGAAAAAGAAACATTAAAAAGTAATTTATTATTGCCTTCATTTCCTGCTTCAAGAGAAATATGTGCTATTGGTGGAATGATATCAAATAATTCTGGTGGAGAAAAAGGATTAATTTATGGCAAAACAGAAAACTATATATTAGAATTAGAAGTTGTGTTATCAAATGGCGAAATGACTATTATTAAACCATTAAATAAAAAAGAAATAGAAAACAAGCTGACTATTTTGAGTACTGAATTATTAGAATACAAAATATACAAAAATATTTTTGAATTAATACAAAATGAAGAAAATAAAAAAATAATAGAAAGGAATAGGCCGAAAGTCTCAAAAAACTCAGCTGGATATTATTTATGGAATATAGAAAGAGAGATAAATGGTGAAAAATACTATGATTTAACAAAAATAATAACAGGATCACAAGGAACACTTGCAATAGTTACAAAAGCAAAACTTTCTCTAATAACACCCAAAAAATATTCAAAATTATTATTGATTTTGACAAAAGATTTACAAAGTTTAGGAAATATTAGAAAAATAGTATTAAAATATAATCCAGAGTCTTTTGAAAGCTATGATGATAGCACATTTAAGGTTGCAATAAAGTTTTTTCCAGCATTTTTATCAAATATATTTTCAAAACAAAATAATTTGAATATATTTAAGTTTATAAGATTAGGATTATCATTTTGGAGAGAAGCTTGGACTGTATTAACATTTGGGACTCCTAAATTGTTTTTGTTAGCAGAATTCACAGGTGATAATGAAAATGAAATAGAAAAAAGAATTTTATCTTGTAAA
>CAZZNF010000012.1:4998-8342 GCA_964655555.1 uncultured Candidatus Saccharibacteria bacterium
GGTAATTTACATATAATACCATTAATGAATTTTGATGATGAAAACAAAAAAGCTGAAAATATAGAAACCATAAAATCTTGTGGTAAAGAAGTTTATTCATTGATTAAGAAATACAAAGGATCTATAACAGGAGAACATAATGACGGACTTGTGAGAACTCCATATTTATTAGAAATGTATGACAAAGAAATGATTGATTTATTTAGAAAAGTTAAAAATATTTTTGACGAGAATAATATTTTGAACCCTGGCAAAAAGGTTCCAATAAATAACAACATAGAAGAAGAAATAAAAAATAATTTTGAATTTGTTAAATTTGGTAAAAAATAAAAGTTGTGTGCTATTATATAAATATATGAAAAAAGTAATTTGGATAATAATTATAATTTTATTAGTAGTTGTATATTTTTATTTCAAAAAACCTGATAATAATATTCAAAATAATCAAAGTCTTGAACAAGTAAACAATATAGAAGCAAAAGCCATATCACTTCTAGAAGTTGAAACTCGCAACACTAAAGATAGTTGCTGGACAAATATTGGAGGAAAGATTTATGACTTAACAAAATTTATTTCAGAACATCCCGGAGGAGCTGATTCTATAGCTAAAATTTGTGGCAAAGATGGTACAGAAATTTTTGGAGCTAAACATGGCACAAATAAAATGCAACAAAATATTTTGAGAGGGCTTTATATCGGAGAGTTAGCTATAAATGAATAAACACTATAAATAAAATTTAAAAAATAACCGGCACATTTTACAACGTTCCGGTTTTTATTTAAAAGGATTTTACTATTAATGATTTACAGTATTAATCTCTTTAAAAACTTTTTCTTTTGAAACTTTTTCAATTTCTTTTTTAATTAGAGAGACTTTTGTTTTAAGAGTTTGTTTTTTAATTTTTTAGTCTCCAAAATCCTCCTTTCAAAATCAACTACTTGCCCTGCTTTATTTTTGACAGTTCCATCACAAAGATCTATAATATCACCAGGAAATAAGTAACTACTCCACCATTTACCCAATTGATTCATATAAACTTTATGATTGACAACTTTTCCATCAGCATCAGCGATTGGTATACCAAGCTCATTAGCTTTAATACCCCAGCTTTCAATTTTTGGTAAATAATAAGCAAGACTTTGTCCTTTTTCTATTTCAAATTTACACTTCTCAACCGATCCCCAATCTGAATAACTTTTAAAATTAATTGGAGAAAGCATACCATTACCACAAGCGAGAAAGACAGTATCTCTTACACAAGAGTCATTTACTATAACAATAAGTTCATTTTTAAATTTACCGCTATAAGTCTTTCCGTCTCCTGATAAAAGATCTTTTACTTTTCCTGAACCAAAAACAAGTCTTACATTTTCTTCATCTCTCACACATGGATAGTGAGACATAATGTTTTTGGTAAGCTGTCGGCGATACTTATTTACTATTGCTTTTTGTGCAACAGTATCATTTGCTTCGCCAAGTTTGTGAAATTCTTCGAGAGGAAATCCTGTAGAAAAAGTTGTATCAGACGGGGTTCTATCCCAGATTGGACTTTTTTGTTTGCAAGAAGCAAAGAAAGTCAAAATTGAAATAACTAAAGCAAAAGAAAGAAATTGTTTTTTCATTTTGTATTTGTTTTTTTGTTTAAAAAATATTTTAAAGATCAAAAATCGTCCTATAACGATCTTATTATATTTTATCATAATAATATTTATATGTCAAGTAAAAAGTTTCTATATTTTCATGTTAAAATCTTATTAGAAATATATGAAAAATATTGCAATAAATGGTTTTGGTAGAATAGGTAGAGCTTTTTTGAAATTATATTTATCAGACAAAAATACAGAAAATAATATAAATATCTCAGTAATAAATGATCTTGGTAATATAGATGATATGATTTATTTGTTAAAATATGATTCTGTATATAGAAATAAAATATTTAAACATATAGATAGTAAAATAATTTCAGAAAATGAAAAGTATATTGTATTAGAATTATTTAATGGAATAAAAAAAGAAATAAGATATATATCAGAAAAAGATACAAATAATTTTATACAAAACAAAATCTGGACTAATTTTAATATAGATATTGTTGTAGAATGTACTGGTCTTTTTGTAAATGCTGATAAATCATATTTTCATATTGAAAGTGGAGCAAAGAGAGTTGTATTATCTGCGCCATCAAAAGACACAAAAGATTCACAAAGGATAACAGATACTGTTTTAGTTGCTATAAATGAAGTAAATTTATCAAAAAACAAAATAACAAGTAATGCTTCTTGTACTACTAATGCTATATCACCAGTAATAGCTATTTTAGATGAAGCAATAGGTATAGAAAAAGCAATATTAAATACAGTGCATTCTTATACAGCATCACAATCAATAGTAGATAGTGTTAACAAAAAAGACAAAAGAGAAGGTAGAGCTGGAGCACAAAATATAATTCCATCATCAACAGGTGCCGCTACAGCATTTACAAAAGCATATAAGAGTTTAGAAGGACTTTTTGATGGTATTTCAATTAGAGTTCCTAGTATAGTTGGTAGTATTGCAGATATTACTTTTATTGCAAAAAGAAATACAAATGTAGAAGAAGTCAATAGAATTTTAGAAAATGCTTCCAAAACAGAGAAATGGCAGAGCATATTAGCTGTTAGTAAAGAAGATTTAGTTTCTACTGATATATTAGGATTAAGATTTGCAAGTATTGTAGATATGCAGATGACAAGAGTAGTAGATGGTAATTTAGTAAAAGTTCTTGCTTGGTATGATAATGAGATTGGTTATACACAAACATTGCTTGATCATGTAATGAAAGTAGCAAAAATAATATAGTTTTTGATTATATATATTAGATAAATATAATTTACTTTTATAGTATAATATAATTATATATGAAAATATATTTAGCAACAGATCATGCTGGATTTCAATTAAAAGAAGATATTAAACTTTTTCTAGAAGTTAATAAAGATGATTTACTTATAGAAATGACTAAAAAAGGAAGAGTTATACAAGATATAGAAATTATTGATTTTGGAGCATATGAATATGATGAATCAGATGACTATCCAAAATACATATCTATGGCAGCAGGAGCATTATCTAGTGATATTTATATAGGTAAAGATGAAAATCTTGCAATTATTTTTGGAGGATCAGGGCAAGGTGAAGCTATGGTAGCAGACAAATATAAAGGAATTAGAGCGGGAGTTATAAATAATGAAAATATAGAATTAGTAAAACTTTTGAGAGAGCATAATAATGCAAATATATTGTCTTTTGGTGCGAGATTTATTTCTTTTGATTTTGCAAAAGAAGCTGTAAATACATTTTT
>CAZZNF010000012.1:8442-10626 GCA_964655555.1 uncultured Candidatus Saccharibacteria bacterium
TTGTGATATAATTTTATTATGAAATCTATAACTAAAGATGAAATAGAAGCTTTAGATATTGTTTTGGAAGATGTTAATTTAACTATCAAAAATACTTTTTCAGACTTTTTAGACACTTCTATAATAAACATATACTCATTAGCTCCAATATATATAGGACTATATTTCAAATCTCTTAATCATGACAATAAAAATCCAAATTGGAAAAATAGAGATTATGTTTTTTCTACTAATAATTATGCAAAAATAACTGAAAATATAGTTAAAGTTCATAATGGTTATTATGATTTTGAAAAATTAGAAGAATATTTAGAAAAAAATACTTTTTTAACAGCAGAAAATACTTTTGGCGATGCAATAGGACATTATGTTGTAGATAGAGAATCTGACAATAATCATGAAAGATATTATTACATAATAGTAAGCGATATTGATTTATTAAATAATATTACGGCTCTTGAATATATACAAAAAAATAATATGAGAAGAATTATAATAATAGTATATACAAGAGAAGACAAAATAAATATAAATAAAGAAAATAAATTAAATGGTAAATTAATAAATATGGGTTTTGATACATTAATTATTTCTAGAAAAGTTGAAAATGTTTGTGATGCTATTACTTATGCAAAAAGACTTGAAAAACCAACTATTATTTTAGCAAGTATATAGTATAAATATATGTTAAATAAAAAAATATTTACTAATGATAAAAATAAAGAGTTTGGAAATATGACAAGAAAGACTTTTGATACTTTACTTGCTTTTGATAATCAAAATAACACTGTTTTTAAGGTTGATAATTTACAAGAATCTAGTCTTAATCTTAAACATATTTTTAATGCCGAAGAAGCAATTCAAGTATCATCTATTGTATCAAGAAGAGAAAATAAAAATGTATTTTTAATAAATGAAGCTTTTAATGATGATTTAAAAAACAGAAACACAGGACTTTTAGATAATTTTTATAAACTTTATACAGGACTTTCAAAAGTATTAAATAGAATAAAACACACAATGAATGTAATTATTTTGAATATGCAATGTCCAATAGAACATACAGAGTCAAAATTAGCAAAATCATTATTGCTTCCATCAAGAGAAACAGCAAATGATATAGCCATATTAAGAAATTTAGGAAATATAAATGTTTTTGTTCCAGCTGACGAAATAGAAAATAAATATTTATTATCAGTAGTAGAAAAGTTTTTTAATAAAGAAGGTCAATCTAGTTTTTCATATTTCAAAATTTCTAGTGTAGATTCTGTTAATATTTTTGATGAAAATTATTTTATTAAAAATGATGGAATGATAAAAGAATGGACTGGTATGCCAGAAATAGTTTATTTTTCTAAAAATTTAGAAGCTCAATTTGAAGTTTCTATTATTGCCTGTGGTCCTATTTTATATAATGCAATTATGGCAGCAAAGGAATTAGAAGAAATGAATTATAAAGTTACAGTCTTGAATATGTCTTTAATATCATCAAGTAGTGAATATATAAATGAAAAAATAAAATCTTTTATAAATAATTTTGCAAGTAATCATAAAAATATTATCACTCTTGAAGAACATTCAAAAGTTGGAGGACTTGGTAGTCTTGTAGCAGAAATAATAGCAGAAAATAGAAATAGATTAAATCTACGAGTAGAAAGAATGGGTATAGAAGACAATTTATCTGTAAGAGGAATAGTTGCAAAATGTGAAGAGATAGTGGGGTATTAATTTTTTAATTATTTTTATAATAATAATTATGTTATATTCTTTAAACAATGTCTAATAAAAATTTTAATTTTGAAATTATAAAAAAATCTAATGAAGCTCCACTTGCAAGAGTTGGAATAATTCATACTCCACATGGTGATATTGAGACTCCAGCATTTATACCAGTTGGGACTAAAGCCACAATTAAAAGCATTCTTTCAGAAGATTTTGAGAAATATGTAGGAGTTGATAGTTGTCTTGCTAATACTTATCATTTATATCTTGAGCCAGGTAATGAAATTGTGAAAAAGCATGGTGGATTTGCAAAAATGATGAATTATAATGGGCCAACATGGACAGATAGTGGAGGATTTCAAGTATTTTCTCTTGGAGCTGCTATGGGAGTAGGAGTATCAAAAATAGCAAAAAGAGAAGATCTTACAAATCAAAATATTGATAAAAATTTAGAACTTAAAA
>CAZZNF010000013.1:0-3752 GCA_964655555.1 uncultured Candidatus Saccharibacteria bacterium
TAACATTCTGGTTTTGGGTACCAGCGACTCAGGGTTCGAATCCCTGCACTCCGACAAAATACAAAATTTGCAATAATAAAATTATTTTGTTATCATCAAAATGATTATTCATTTTTAAAAAGTGTTTTATGTTTAGATTTTTTTTGAAAAGTTTAGTATTTTTATTTTTGCCTTACAAATTATTTTTTAGTGAATCAGAAAGGAGAGTTTTTGGCTTAAATTAAATTTAATTAAATTAAAAACTCCTTATAATTATAAGGAGTTTTTTACCATTTGAATAAAGATTTTATTTTCTGAAACCAAGAACTTGATTCTGTTTTTATTGTTTCTTGTTTATTATTTATCAAATTTATAGTATTTGGTAAAACATTTTTAGATTCTGTTATTATATATTTAGCTGTATTTATAACAGGATTAGATGAAGTTTTTGTTGTAGGAGTTTCTTTTTTTGTTTCTTCTTTTATTATTTTTGTATTTTGTATAGAATTATCTTCTTCTTTTAGGGCTTCTAATGTAGGCATTAATTCATTTTCTAAAACAATATCATAAAAGTCTTTTTTGTATTCTTCTTTTAATTCTTCAAATTTGTCGGTAAAACTTTTTCTTAAATTTATTATTTTATTATTTATTTCTTTATTTTTTGTCGTACCATAAAACAAAAGAAAATCATCTTTTTCAATAGGCATAAAGACTTCGACTTTTTCTTTTTTGATCTGTACTTCTTCTTTTTCAGCATTTACAAAAGAAAAATTAAACATAAGAAATAGCGCAAGAGCCAATATTATTGATTTAGTATTTATTTTATTCATAGCTCTATTTTATCAATTATTTTAATAAAATAAAGTTTTTTTTAACAATCTTAACTATTTTAATTATCTAGCAAATTCTATAACTCTACTTTCTCTTATAACACTTATTTTTATTTCTCCTGGATATTTTATTTCTTTCTCTATTCTAATTGCAATATTTTTTGCTAAATGTAAGGCTTCTAAATCATTTATTAATGTAGGTTCTACAAAAACTCTTATTTCTCTACCAGCTTGTATAGCAAATACTTTATCTATACCAGTAAAACTCATAGCTATATTTTCTAAATCATTTAATCTTTTTATATAATTTTCAAGAGAATCTCTTCTTGCTCCTGGTCTTGAACCTGAAATCGCATCAGCAGTTTGAACTATTATAGATTCTATTGTTTGATAGGGATATTCTTCATGATGAGCTTCCATACCTAAAATTATTTTTTCATCAGCTCCATACTTTTTTAATATTTTTCTTCCAATTTCAACATGAGATCCTGATATTTCATGATCTACAGCTTTACCTATATCATGAACAAGCGCAGCTGCTTTTGCTATTTGTATATTAGCATTTAATTCTTCTGCAAGAATACTTGCTATATGAGCCATTTCAATAGAATGTCTTAAAACATTTTGACCATAACTTGTTCTAAAATGTAATCTTCCTAAAATAGGAATTATTTCATCTGGAATATTCAAAACTCCAGTTTCTAATATTGCTTCTTCACCTTTTTTTCTTATAAATATACCTATATCTTTTTTTGCTTTTTCAAAAAATTCTTCTATTTTTACAGGTTGTATTCTGCCGTCTTTTATAAGCATTTCAAGAGCATTTGTTGCTATAGCTCTTCTTACAGGATCAAAACAAGATATCACAACAGCATTTGGTATTTCATCTATCAATAACTCAACACCACTTACTTTTTCAAAAGTTTTTATATTTCTACCTTCTTTTCCAATTATTTTACCTTTAATTTCATCACTTTCTAATTCTATTGTATTTGTCATTAAATCTATAACACCATTATTTGCTATTCTTTGTATTGATGAAACCAAAATATCATTTGCTTTTTTTTCTAATCTTTGCTCACCATCTTTAGCTAATTTAAGCATTCTAGATAATATAGCTTCATTATATTCATTTTCTATTTTTTTAAAAATAATTTCTTTAGCATCTTCCTCATTAAGTTTTGCTATATTTTCTAATTTTTTATTTATTTCTTCTTCTTTTTCTATTAATACTTTTTTTTCTGATGAAATTTCTTTATTTAGAGTATTCAATTTTTCTTTTTCATTTTTTAATTCTTTTTCTTTGTCATCTAAATCATTTTCTTTTCTTTCTAGTCTTAATTCTGTTTTTTCAAGCCTTTGTTTTATTTCTTCAGCTAATTTAAGAGAATCTTCTTCAATTTTTTGTGCTGTTTTTTTAGCTTCTAATATTTTTTTATCTATTTCAAGTTCTATTGAATTTTTTTTACTAATAGCTATATAATATCTAACAAAATATCCAGTAAATAGAGAAAAAATAGAGGCAATTATTATATAAATTACTATCATAATTATGTTTAAGAAATAAAAGTATTATTTCTTTTTAGGTTTTAAAACATCATCAATAATACCGTATTTTTTAGCTTCTATTGAATCCATCCAAAAATCTCTATCGCCATCTTTTTGTACTTGTTCAATAGATTTACCTGTAGAGTCTGCTAACATTTTATATAATTTATCTTTTAATTTTAATATATGTTTTGCTGTAATTTCAACATCAGAAGCTTGACCTTCTACACCTGTAAGAGGTTGATGTATCATGACTTCTGAATTTGGTAATGCAAATCTTTTTCCTTTTGTTCCTTGTGAAAGTATAATTGCTCCCATTGAAGCTGCCATTCCCGTACATATTGTAGACACATCGCATTTTAAATGATTCATTGCATCTACAATAGCAAGACCAGATTGAATTTCTCCTCCAGGAGAATTGATATACATTATGATATCTTTTTTTGAATCTTCTGCTTCCAAAAATAAAAGTTGTGCGATAGTTATAGAAGCCGTTTGATGATTTATTTGATCATGAAGAAATATAATTCTTTCTTTTAATAATCTAGAATATATATCATAAGCTCTCTCTCCATTTTGTGTTTTTTCTAATACTGTTGGTATTAACATATTTTTATTTAATTATTTAGTTTTGTAAGTTATTAGTCTTTCTTTTCCACTCTTTTAAATCAAGCAGTATTCAAATACTATAACACAAAAAACAAGTTTAATAAATGAGTATCTTTTTTATTTATTTCATATGAAACAAATAAAAAATCGCTTAAAATTAAGCGATTTTTTATTTTTGTAGAATTATTATTTAACTAATTCTTTTAAAGCTTTAGCTACTGTGAATTTTACAGCATTTGAAGCCGCAACTCTAACTGTTTCACCAGTTTTTGGATTTCTAGCATCTCTTGCTTTTTTGTGTTTTATAGAAAATTTTCCAAAACCAGCAACAGAAACTTCTTCTCCTTTTTTAAGAGCATGAGTTATTGCTTCAAATAATGCTTCAACAACTCTTTCTGATTCAGCTTTTGAAGTATTTAATATTTTATTAATTTCTTCTGCTAACGCTACTTTATTCATATTTTTTATTTTGTTTATTTTTATTATTAGATAATTTCCTAGGATTATCTAAAAGTTTATAATTTTTAATGTCGACATTCTTCACAATTAGTTTCACAAGAAACTAATTAAAAGAATACCTCTATATTATAAGATTATTTATATAAAAAATACAACTTGACAGAATATCAATTTTTCTTGTATATTTATTAAAAGTTCTTTTTATTTTTTAACCTATAAATTTATATTATGAAACTCTTTTCAGAAAAGACCTTTATTAAAATAAAAAGGTTGGTTGATAATGATGTAAATCAAATAAGTTTCACAGATGGTGAGAACTATATAAAA
>CAZZNF010000013.1:3852-10512 GCA_964655555.1 uncultured Candidatus Saccharibacteria bacterium
TCATTAAAAAATAAGGTTTATTTGAAATTAAATGAAAAAGAATGTGAAAATATTTCAGATATTGTTTTCACACATCTTACTCTTAAATTAAATATACCAGAAGATATGGCGAAAAGAATAAAGGAATCTGTTTATAAAAAACTTATTAGATTTGTTTTTAGAGATAAATATCACTAGCTTTCCTTAAAAGTCTTTCATGTGAAACAAAAAAATGCTTACAAAATAAGCATTTTTTATTTATATTATTACACAAAGTTTCTTGTGAAACATTTCACACAAATAAAAAAATCCATAATATTTTAGCCAGGAGCAAAGGGCTCAACACGGATTCTAAAAATATATTAAGGACTTTGTATTTTAAGTTTTCTGCTTAAAACGGGTAGTTTTTCAATGTCCAGTGAATTATATAGGTTTTTATACAATTCACTGGACACAAAAACCTAATTTTTTTGTTTTTATTGATTATTTTACATATTTTATTATTTAATAATCTTTTGATTCTTTTAGGAGAGAATCTAACTCTAGTATTTGAGATGCATTTATAATGCTTTTTTATGAAACTTTAATCTTTTAAAGGACATAAAATATTAAATTATTGTCTTTTATAGGTAAAGGACAATAACTATATAAGTTTGGGTGCTATTATTTATGTGCAATTATTCATTGCTTTTTAAAGAACAACTAGGTGAATCCAGCTTGTTAGATAATAATAATTTACCTGTAAGCCAGGTGTGCTTTATCTAAAGCTATCCACCCTGATATTATTATAAACGACAAAAAATTTTTATCAATAGTATTTTTATTTTTGTATGTGGATAAGTGTCTTTTATCTATAAATAATAAATATATTTTGTCTTTTATAATTTTTCTATTTGTCTTTTATTTATAAAAAACAAATAGAAAATATTGTCTTTATGTTTTCTTGAAATTTAATAATATATTTTATAAAATTAAAATACTTCTGAAATCAATTAAGAAGTACAGCTTTTATGGTGAAGAAAACTGAATAGTTTTTATATAAAAAAATGAGGAGAAATCTAACCTCATTTTTTATTTTATTTATTATTAATTTTCATAAATTATAAACGACAAGTTATCCACAATATATATATAAAAAACAATTGTCTTTTATAAAATGTCGTTTATAATATATACATATGAGCGAAGGGCTAACTAAAGATTTTTTAGTTGGCTTTTCTTTTGTAAAAAATATGATTAAAAAGAAATTTAAAATATTTATTTTTACAATAGTTTTTTTTATTTATTCTGCTTTTTTTGTATTAGCACAAATAACAAATGATTCTGTATCTAATCAAGTTATGAATTTTTCATCAGCTTCAAACAATTATCAATTTGATGCAGAAATAGGAGCACCAGCAGTAGGCGAATCAGAAAGTAATAATTTTATTTTTGAACATGGAGCTATTTGGGGTGATGAAAATAATTATCCTTTTGCAAAAATTAAATGGTTAATACAATCTTCCAGAGATTATAGTGGAGGAGATAACGATGCAATGATATTTTATTTAACTTTTAAACAAAATGGAAATGTAATTTATACTACAACACTTGCAACATCTTCTGTAAAAGGTGAATATAATGAAAAAATAGAATTAAATGATTTAACACCTGGTATATATGATGTATATGTAAAAGGATTTCAAACACTTACAAAAAAATATTCTAATGTAAATATACAAAATGGAGAAAATATTTTTAATTTTACTCAAAATGATATTTCATCTACAACAAAAGGGAATGTAAAACTCATTTCTGGCGACATAACAGAAGCTGGAACAAGTACTTTAACTCTTGGAAATGATTTTATAAACACTTCTGATATAGGAGTTATTTTAGGAAATTATGGTTCTCTGATTCCTTTTTTTAGAGCAGACTTAGATCAAAATAATTTAGTTAACACTTCTGATATAGGAATAATTTTAGGCAATTATAGTAAAGAAGGAGATCAATAAAAATAAATTATGAAAATTTTCAATATTAAAAAAAGAATAGCAATAGTATCAAGCATTTTTGTTTTTGGAAGTATATTAATTTCTTTTGCTGTTACACCATCTGGTAATTACTGGTTTCAATTTTTTACAAATACAATAACAGGTAGTGATAATTCTGGAAATCAAAATAATGTAGCAGATTTTAATTATTATTATGTAGGTCAAACAATTAAATTTAGAGTAGATGTTGGTATCGGTAGTCTCACAAGTAATACTGCTGACTTTATTGCATTTTATGAGAAAGATCTTTTGTCTGCTTCTAATTTAGTAGCTCTAAATGCCTACAATAATTCTGTGCCACCTATTATAGATAATAATCAAGGTAAGATTTCAATGGGAGAATTTAATAATAATGGAATTTATTATGTAGGGCAAAGGCAATTTCTTAATGTAGATTTTACAATGTTAAAACCATCTACTTATAATTATGGCTCAACTTCAACTTCTTTAAATATAGATTTTACTATTGGTAAAACAACAGACTCTAATATAGCTTTTGATGGGACTGACCATATGGACAGTAAAGGAGATTTTAATATGATAATTTTAGCTGATACAAAAAAACCGTATGGATTAAATCCAAATCCATTAAATGAAAGTACTAATGTGTCAATAAATTCAAATTATACTTTTGATTTAAGAGATAGTAAAAATGGCGAAGGTGATAATAGTGGATATGGTACAGGATTTGCAGTTCCCCCAACAGGATTATTAGTTCAAGCATTTAATGGTATATCAACAACTACATTAACAACTTCTTCATCTTGTTCTCAAACATTTACAACATTATGTAATATTTCTATAAATCCAAATAGTCCTTTATCAATTGCTGGCGATAATAGAAATTGGTTATATGATACAGAATATAAAATAACTGTATCTGGAGCAAAAGACAGAGCTTCAAATAATCAAAATCAATTAGGTGATAGTAATGGGCCAAATACAATGAATACAAAAATTTGGACTTTCAAAACAGAGAAAGATACAATACCTCCTTATATAGTATCAACAACACCAGCAGCATCTTCTACAAATATATTAACTAATGCAACAATAACAATACAAGTATTAGATATTAAATCAAATCAAATTTCTGGTATAGGAGTAGCAACCAATACTTGTAAATTTAATATTTATTCACCATCAATTGGGACAATAAATCTATCTGCAACAAGTTCAAATGTTTATAAGAAATCAATTTCTTATGGTATTCAATATGATATAGCACATCAAGGATTATTACCAAACTTTGCAGAAAGTGAAAATATTAGTGTAAATGTTTTTGATTGTGAAGATATTGCAAATAATAAAATGTCTCCATATATATTTTCATTTAAGACAATAGATACAGGAGCTCCTGCAATAACCAACTTTACACCTTTACAAAATATTCCAGTTTCTTCAAATACTCCAATCACTTTTGATATATTAGATTCAGGTACAGGTGTTGATGACAATACTTTAGTAATTTATGTAGATGGTAAATTTTATAAAAAAGGTGGAGGGTCTGGAAGTATTTCAGTTTCTTCTTCTATTCCTGCAAAAATTAATTTCTCAACAAGTACAAACCTTTCTTCATTTATGTCAGCAACTTCATCAGGTGATTATATAGGTTACTCAATTAATATAAATGATTTAAATTTCTCTGCTGGTAAATCAGTTCCAGTTTTAGTTTTTGCAAAAGATAAAAATGAAAATATAATGAATACATTTATTACAAGTTATTCAATAATAAATAATGTTGATGGAAGTATTTATTGTGGAAATAATTCGACTTGGAATGGTAATTCTTGTATAGGAAATGCTCCTGATGTTTCAAGTTTTTGTGCTCCAGGAACTCATTATGATAATGTTTTGAATAAATGTGTAGCAGATGAGATTATTGTTGATGGAAGTATTTATTGTGGAAATAATGCGACTTGGAATGGTAATTCTTGTATAGGAAATGCTCCAGATGTAGAAAGTTTCTGTAATCCAGGAACTCATTATGATAATGTTTTGAATAAATGTGTAGAAATTCTTCCTGATGTAGAAAGTTTTTGTGATTCTTCAACACACTATGATATTGGTTCTAATACTTGTATAGCAAATGAAGTTGTAGTTGATGGAAGTATTTATTGTGGAAATAATGCGACTTGGGACGGTAATAAATGTAATGGAAATATTCAGCAGGTAAATAATTATTATTCAAATACTTCTTCACAAAATGTTTGTATTCCTTTAAGAAATTCTGATTTATCTGTTCAAATGCCTTTTGCTACTCAAGTAGATGAAAATTCTATATTGATAACATGGACATCAGGAGCTCCATCAAAAGCTAAAGTTTTATTTAGTGACAATAAAGATAATTTATCAAATATAGTAATAGAAGACAATAAATCAAATACAACATTTCACTCTGTTTTAATAAATAATTTAGAAGTAGGAAAACTATATTATTTCAAACCAGTTTCAATAGGAGAATATGGTGAAGTTGCTGGAGAAGTTATAAGAATGTCTCCAAAATATAAATCAGAGATAAAAGAAAATGTTGTTAAAGTTGTTGAAGATTATAAAGTAAGTTGTAGACAAGTTGAAACAATAAATAATTCTATTCAAAACAATAATCAAAATTTTGAAAATACAAATCAAAATGATAATCAAAATAACAATCAAAACACAAATAATAATTTTGAAGAAATTTCAGAAAATAATAAAGAGTCTAATATTAAAGCAATTTATATTTGGCCTATTATTATATTTTTATTAGGAACTTTTGTATTTAGTATTATCAAAACTCATTTTATAAAAGAAATATTAATTAAAAATAATATGAAAAAAGTAATCAAAAAAATAATTTATTTAATAATAATAATTTTAGTTTTATTTATAATTTATTTCAACAAAGATTATATAAATAATTTATTTAATAATCAAAATAAAGTTAAATACATTTCTGTATCAGGAAACATTTTAAATCCATTAACATTTAATGGAGTAAAAGAGGTTTATTTGGGAGCTCAAAATATTTTGATTGAAACAGCTGAAAGTGGCTCATTTGATTTTGGCTCAATTAATAATCAAGAAGGAATAGAAATAACAAATAGTAGTTTAAACAAAAAAATATTATTTGATTTAACAAAAATTAAAGATTCAAATAATTTAGAAATATTTTTTGATGGAGAAATGTTTAATACATTGAATACATATTTAAACTTTTTGAGTCAAAATAATTTTGCAAAAGCAAATGAATTAATATCAGAAAAATGTGATGTAAATAATATTAATAATAATATTTCGTTCAAAAAAGATTTTGATTTGGAACAAATATTAAATATTTCATCTACTAATAGTATAAGAAATTACTTTAGTGAAACTTGTAAAAGTAAATTTGAAAGAGTGATAGAAATAAAAGTTAAAACAAATAATGAATATGTAAGTTTTCTTTTGGTAAAAGAAAAAGAAAATTGGAAAATTATAAATTGATATGTTTAAAATAAGCAATATAAAACAAAATATGGTTTTATATAAAAGGATTACAATAATCCTAGCTTTGTTTTTTGTATTTTTAAATATTGTAGATGCCGCAGTTCCAAAGGTCATAAGTTATAGATCAAGATTAAGAGATACAAATGGTAATCCAATAATAGCTTCAACAACAATACAATTTAGTTTATATAATGATAAAAACTTAGGTTCTCCGTCAGATACAGTTTCACAAAATGGTCCATTATTATGGAAAGAAGTTTATGATGGCAATAATTTAAATTGTCCTTTAATAGTACCAAATTCTCTTGGATATTTAAATGTAAATCTTGGATCATGTGTTGAATTTCCAGATTATTTGGATTTTAATACTGAAGAAATATATATAGGAGTTAAAATCAATGGAGATAGTGAAGCTTTACCAAGAGTTAGATTTACTTCTGCGCCTTATGCTCTAAACTCTCAAAAAGTAAATGGTTTCTCTGCTACATCTACAGCAACACAAAATCAATTATTAGCATTAGATAATGATCTTAACTTTAATATAGCAAGTGGAACATTTATAGGAAGCGCATTAAGATTATCTTCAATTACAGGCTCTACACAATGTTTGCAAATAGACACAAATGGAAATGTCTCAGGTACTGGTACAGCTTGTAATCAATTTTCATTAAACGGATTATCTTCTCCATCTCAAACTTTTTCTATATCAGCAACAGGAACAGATTTTTCTATAACCTCAACAGGCACAGTTCATACATTTAATTTACCAGATGCTTCAAGTTTCGCGAGAGGATTATTGACTTCTAGCGACTGGACTTTATTTAATAATAAAGAAAATCTTCTAACTTTCGGAGAAGGACTTTTACGAACTGGTGACACAATAACTAATAATGGAGTTTTAGGAGCAACAGGTACAATAGGAAGAATATTAAATATAGGTACAGTTAAAAATCCTATATTTGATTTAGCTCCAAGTGGTGTAAATCCTGGTGTTTATGGATCTTCATTTTCTATACCAACATTTACAGTAGATTCATTTGGTAGGATAACTGATGTTTCTACTACTAGTGTTCATATAGAAAATCAAATAAATTCTTCACAAAATATATTGTCATCAATAGTAAATGGCTCTATATCCTCAACTACAATAATTACACAAAATGTAGCATCATCAACTGGT
>CAZZNF010000014.1:0-10196 GCA_964655555.1 uncultured Candidatus Saccharibacteria bacterium
AAGAATATGGAAGATATAGATTTTTGGTCTATGACTACTTTTAATAATCCTTTTCCATTTGTGCAAGTATAGTAAATATTTCCTTTATGTGTCTCTGCTGTAATCATACAACCACATACAGGACAGTTTTCTAAAAGTCCTTTTAACATATATTCTTTTGTATTAACTTCCTTACTTCTTTTAGTATTTCTTTTATTTCTAATTTCCTGACATTTATCAAAAAGGTCCTTTGAGATTATACAAGGATACTTATGAGGATAGTTTCCATATTTTTTAGACATAGCTATACCATAATAAAAACTATCCTTTAGTAAATTTTCTATTCCACTTTTTGATAATTTATTTCCATTAAGTGTTCTCAAACCTTTCTTTATCATAAGGTCTCTTACGGATAATAGGGAATATTGACCTGTTGAGTATAATTCAAACATTTCTCTTATAAGCAAATATCTTTCAGGGTCTAATACTATATCTGTTTTTGTTGTTTTACCTCTGTCGTCTTTTTCTGTAATTCTTATATATCCAAGTCTCGGTTGTCCTGTCCATTCTCCATTTTTTCTTTTAAGTTCAAAAGTTCTTTTAACATTATCACTGATAGCATCAGAATAGTATTTTGCTAGTCCAAGCTTCATACCAAAAGCAAACTTATCTCCAGCATTCATTTTATCATCAATAACTTGTCCATCAGAAACAAAATGTAATTCTATTTTATCTGATACAGCAAGTTCATAAAGTCTAGCAACTCTTTTATCAAAAATATTTCTTGATAGTCTATCTACTTTATCAAAACCAACAGCAATTTTTTCTTTCTTTGAAGTTTCTATAATAAAATCCATTATTTCATCAAAAGTATCTCGTTTTAATTTGTAAGCACTTTCAACAAAATTAAATCTTTTTGTTATTTCATAATTTCTATTATTGAAATATGTCTCAATTCTAAAAGCTTGAGCTTCAGGGGAGTTTTCTTTTTGTTCGTCTGTTGATACTCTTGAGATAATTATTGATTTCATATTTTAAGCATATTTATCAAATATTATTTCTTCATTTATATAATGAAAATTATCTCTACAATCATTTAATATTGATATTACTTTTTCTCTTGTAAAGTGTGATGTATTATCAGATAAGACCTGTAAAGCGTATCCATCTAGGACTAATACATTTTTTAGTCCTAGAGTTTTCATCATATCAGCTTTATCGTTTCTCATAATTTTTTGAGTCACTATAATAGATAATCCATTAACAATTTCTGCATATTCATCATAAGCGATAACTTTATGCATTTCCATATTTACATCTTTCTTTGGGTCAATAAGCCATAAAGGGTTATGTAGTATTAAATCAGGATTATGTCTAGTTCCCCCCGTTAGAGAAGCTATTACTTTGGCAGGCAATTCAATACTTACGAAATCTAAAGATTTTTTATACCACTCTACATCCAATCCTATTTTATTTAGATTGTCTTTAACAATATTTTCCCATACAGCACCAGCTCGGTTATTTATTTCACTTGATATTTTCAATCTCAGATATTGTTGCTCTATATGTCCTTCCAATACATCTTTAATATTGTATGGGCTTATTATTTCGGTAGTTGTCTTGTTTATGTATATCTCTTTATATTTCTTATATATCTCTTTACCAAAATCAGTTAATTCTAAAGATAAAGTTCCTTCCTTATTTGTTATATTTATTAGTTTAGCTTGATTTAGCCATCTAACAAAAACTCCTTTTACAACACGATTAAATTCTTTACCTCTAGAAAAATAATATTTATGTATTTCTTTATGAGAATATTTTATAGAAGTTTCTAAAGCTTTAGCATAATCGGTATTTTCATTTTTAGACATTATAGCCAAAGCAATATTTTCTATTGTTGCAGTTATTCCTTTTCTTGATAGGTCATCAATAATTCTTAGACTTTGAAATAGTATATGATTATCATATTCAGAATAAAATCCTCTAGTATCATATTCATTTGTTATCTTTAGTTCCAAGAAAGCTTTAGAGATTATTGAAAGATAATCCGAAATATCTTTTGCTAATATTAGTTTTTTACCAGTATCCGTTATTTCAAATGTTTTTTTATTTTTCTTAAGGAAACCCAAGTATTGTAAATTTGATACATATTCAGCAGCTCTTATTTGTGGTCCACCTTTCCAGTATTTTTCGTCATCAATTCTATTTAAGTCTACAGAGATAAGATAATTATCAGTCAATAGTTTTGTTAGATTACTAATATCACATATTCCATTTAAATCAGAATATATAAACTCCAATACTTTTCTTAATAAGTATATATTGGTTGCAGACCTAGCCCAAGAGGTAGGAAAAGAAGGTAAATACATCTTACAATTAGGACAGTCATCTATTTTGACAGGAAAAACATTAGAACATATGGGACAAATTTTTATTTCTGTTTTATTTTCTTTATCTTTAGCAATATAATTTGTCTGATAAAATTCAAGTCTAGTCATAATTTTTTAGATAAGATAATATCTTATCGGCAATAGCTTTTGCTAGTAATGGGGGAACAGCGTTGCCAACTTGTTTAAATTGGCTTGTTCTTGTTCCTTTAAATTCAAAATGGTCTGGGAACGATTGTATTCTAGCACTTTCTCTAACAGTTGGAACACGATTGGCTTTATAGTGAAAATGATGTCTATGACCAGTATCTATAGTTACTGAAGGTAATTTACTATCAAGTCTTTTCCAAGTATTAGAGTAGCTTCTAATATTTTGATATTCACTAGGCAGATCTTTCCAATTTCCACCCTCTGGAACAAGATTAATTACTTTTATAGTTTGGTCTGAATGCTGACTTTTTGTATGATTTAATAATTTATCAGTTTTACTTCTCATAAACTCTTGATATTTTGATTTTGGTTTATTCTTGTGTTTAGTATTTTCTTCTCCAAAATCATTATCTAAAAATGGTAAGTCTGATATTGCGTCTCCTACAGTAATAAATTTAACCTTGTCTCCATCATTTATTGGCTTTGGAAATTCAAAATTAATATTTAGATTATTCCCAACAATAAAGACACGTTGTCTTTTTTGTGGAACACCATAATTATGAGCATATAAAGCTTTATAAGATATTTTGTATCCTATTTTTTTAAATTCTTTTTCTAAGTTTTCTATAACTAAGTTTCCTGCTTCATCTTTCATACTAAGTAAACCAATAACATTTTCTAATACAAAGAATTTAGGTTTTAAATCTTTAACAATTTTTACATACTCAAGGACCAATTTGTTTCTTGAGTCTTTACTGTCTCTTTTTCCAGCTAAACTAAAACCCTGACAAGGTGGACCACCAACTAGAACGTCAACTTTTTTATTATCAATTATTTTATCTATATCTTGTTTTTTTACTTTAGAGATGTCCTCACAAAGGATTTTAGAATTTTTATGATTATATAAAAAAGTATCAAGACAATCTTGCCAATTATCTATACCTAATAGTATTTCATAGCCAGCCATCTCAAAACCATAAGATAATCCACCACAACCAGCAAAAATATCCACTACTTTTAATTTATGTTTTCTTGTTGTTTGTTTTTTCATACTTTTATTTTGTGCTTACTTTTTTTAATAATTCTTCAAAACTTTGTTTATCAATTCTAAATTCTTTTCCTATTTTATATGCCTTTAATTTTTTACTTTTAATATATCTGTAAATAGTCATAATATTTACATCTAATTTCTCAGCAAGCTCTTCAGCTCTATAAAATTCTTTTTCTTCTTTAGTCATATATGTATTATACTTTACTTTACTTTACACAGCAAATCTCATAAAGGGGATAACTTTTTAGCTATTTATAATCTTATTTAATCTATCATTATGTTCTTTTGAATTTTCTTCAATCCAAGTTTCCATATCGTTTTGTTTGACTTTAACTTCTTTAAGTTTTAAATTTTTAACTTTCATAGATTTGTATTCATCTATTGCTTCATCTATTTGTTTGACCCAGCTTCTAGTTTTATTTTTACTTATAATATCTCCAGCTTCTTGCATATCTTTAGCTACTCTATACCAAGTTCTATCGTTAGCCCTTTTAGAGATTATTGTTCGTAATTCTCTCAATCCATTTTCATCTCTTGCTAATTGATAAAGACCAAGTAGATAGATTATTTGTTTTGGTTTCATTTTCGTATTTGAAAGATATAATGCTTGAATAATATCTTTGCTTGTCATTGATATAGTAAATACTCCAAGATTTCTTTCTTTAATAAGTTTTTGCCAATAATTATTTACAACTTTTCTACTTATCTCTGATTTGAATACATCTTTGAATAGGGGATTTTTATTGTATCCAAGTTCTTCAAATACTTTATTCATTTTTATCTTATGACTTAATCGGACCTCAAAACGCAATATTTCTTGTAATTCTTTTTTATCATCGTCTATTATCTCAAAAAGACTTCTTTGATAAAGTGTTTGTTCTTTATCTATTGCTTTCTTCTCTCCTTTCTTCAGGTCCAAAATCTTATCATAAATAACTAATTGATGAGATGTGGTGTGAGCATAGAGACTTTGTCCATCGTTTATATATCTACTCCTAGCAAAATCAAAAGTTTTTCTTAAATTAACTTTATTTATTTCTGATATAAGATAATTACAAGTATATCCATCTTTTAGTAAGATATTTTTTGAATAATGAACTGAGCTTACAGAGCTATTTATAATATCTTTTTTTGATATTATTACTCCCATTTCTTTTAATCTTTCCTGTAAGTTTTCTACAACTTCATCAAAATCTTTATCTTCTAATTCGTCAAGATTATTAAGATAAATAAGTTTGGGTAAAGATAATTCAATCCTTACATTAGCATCTTGTGAATACTGTCTTTTATATCCTGTAAGTCTAGGAAAATATTTGCCAGTATCTTTTTCTGCTTTTTTAGGATTACGAACAAATTTTGAATAATCTTCTGTTTTAGAGTAAAGCTCCCAATTAGCTATTCCTTCAACAAAAGTCATTTTGTATTTTGGAATAAGTAAACAAATAGTATCTATCATATATTTGTTTTACTTATAGATTTATAAAGGTGTGGATTTTGTTTTTTATCTTCTTCAAGTAGCCACAAAAAGGCAGAAACTAATTTCTGTTTCTCTTCAATTTTATTGAGCATATTTTCAATGAAAATTATAGGAACGCTCTAGTTTTTCTAGCCACAATTCCAGTTTGAAATAATTGCTCCGATTTTTTCGGCTACTTAAGAAATAGTAAGATTAAGTCTTTTCTTCCTTAATTATAGAAACGATTTTTCCACTATCATCTTGATTTATTGTTATAGATTTCATTTTCTTATCACTTAATTCTTTTCGTAATTCTTCCATAGCTTCTTTAGGTTCTATTACTGAAGATTTGTAAGAAATACGTCCTATTTTTCCATCTTTAGGTTTAATTTTTATTTCAGAAACATTTCCTTCCATTATTTTTCCAAACATTTCTAATTCTTTACTATTCATTGGCATAAAATGAGTATTATTTTTTAAATATCTTTGATTTTTAGATATTCTAAAATATATTTTATTTATACTAACCATTATGTATGATGCTGGAAGGGGTTTAATTATTTGTGAATTTATATAATCTTCTATTCTACAAAAACTACCATTTCCTTCAGCATCAGCAACCAATAGAACATCATCCCCATTCATAACTCTAGCTATATAAAAAGCTAAAAGTATAGGGTCAAAAGAATCATCTTTCTTTATAATAAAATTTTTGTCTCTCAATATCTTTATTGAAGATAAGGATAATCCAAACTTTCTTAATTCTTTAATGATTTCTATCCAAACAATTTCTACAATACTAAATTTTCTCCACCCATTACCTCTTTCTGTATTTTCAAATAGTATTTTGTTTTCATCCCAGTTGTTTATTGTTCTATAACTTTGATTAGTATTGGATACTGTATATCTCGGAAGATGCAAAGCATCTTTCACATCTTTAAGTACTCCTTCTTTACTAACAGCAAATTCAGCAAATCTTAAATCAAACCAGCTACCAGGATAAATTAAGGAACTCCAATCGTTTACTATGATTTTTTTATTATCATTTTTATTCATATATTAAATTATACACCAATGTATAATTTAATGCAAGCAAATTTAATAAATAATATGTCTTTTAAAGAAAAGTAGTATAATATATTTATTATTATGGCTTTAATACCACCCGCATATTTAAACTCTGTTCTATCAATTGGAGTAGAACAGAAAAACGAAAAAGGTGAACCTATTTTTAAATCAATAGCTACTGGTTTTCTTGTTGGTAAACCTATTGGTGAGAAAAATGATAAAGGAGAGCAATCTTTTGGATTATTCGTTGTTACCAACAGACACGTTTTTTATAACGATAAAAATAAGCAATTTGTAAAAGAAGTATTACTTCGTTTCAACACAACCGACAATAAAAGTCATCATTTCAGGGTTAATTTGCTAAATGCTGACAATAAGCCAATTTGGTCAATGCACAAAAATGAAAAAGTAGACCTTGCTGTTCTACCTATTAACGCAAGTGCTATAAGTGATGCAAAGATAGATTTTTATTTCTTTAGAGAGAATGATTTATTTTTTGCAAAAGATTTTAGCTCAAAAAATGTATCTACGGGAGACGGGTTGTTTGTTCTTGGTTTCCCAATGAGTATTAGTGGTAGAGCAAAGAACTTTGTAATAGTAAGACAAGGAATTATTGCTCGGGTAGATGAGGAAGTACTTGAAGAAGGATTTTACTACATTGACGCTTCTGCGTATCCAGGTAATAGCGGAGGACCAGTAATTGTAAAACCTGAAATTGTTGCAATACAAGGCACTAATAGTAACGGCTCTGCTGGCTTGATTGGAGTTATAAGCTCTGGCGAAACATATTCTGATGTCGCTGTTAGTCAGCAAACTGGCGAGGCAAAAGTTATTTTTACAGAACAAACAGGGTTAGTGAGAGTTGTCCCTGTTGAGTTTGTTTATGAAATTATTGATGAAATCGTAAAATCAACAACCCCACAAGAAGCAAAAGTTGAAGATGCTAGTTCTGAAGTGAAAGCTGAGGAAACAGCGTCATAATACCGCTAAACTGTAAATCTTATTGTATTCTATACCAATTTGCAGTTCTGAACTTGTCCACTAGAGGGAGCCAAAACAAAAAAAAGATTACTATAATCTTTTTTTTGTTTTTATAAAGTATAATATATGTTATATTATAAATATTATGAAAAAGATTTTTTATAAATTAAAAAAGAATTGGAAGAATATCTTGCTTGGATTTTTAATAATTATAATTTTAATATTGAGTTATTTTCTTTTTTTACAAAATAATCAAAAAGTAGGTCAGAAAATAATTATTAACACTTTATTTCCAAGACTTATTTCTTATGGAGAAAATACAGAAGATCCACATGCTCTTGCAAGAGAATATTTTAGGCAATCTTGTGGAGAAGTGGTTGAGGATTTAGAAAGCAAGGCTTCAGAAAAATATAAAGAATGTATAGATGGTATATTTAATATACTTATAGAAAATTATCAAAATAAAAGGGACGATTTAATTAAATATAATAAGATTATTTTAGATAATTTAGATAAATCTTTGCCATCTTATAAAAATCACGAAGCTATCAATGAATATCTTTTTGATATAAGTAATAGCAAAGTGGATTTAGCTATAAAAACTTGTACTATAGATACGCAAAGATATGAAGATGAGATTCAAGATAATGATGAGCAATTGATCTGTATGTTTGAGAATATTTTAAGTCTTGATGAAGATATTTCTAAATTAGGTAAAGTGTTTATATATGGATTTTTAGGTGCAAATATTATACCAGTCGAAAAGCAAAATAAAGAATATAAAGAATTATTAAAGTCTTATAATTCAAATACTAAAGGCAAATAAATTCTAATTATATATAAATCAAATTCTTAATTTTATATTATATATATTGCATTTTTCTTTACAAAATACCACTTGACTTTTTCATTTATTTATGATAATATATAATATGAAAAATAGATTCTTTAATCAAAAAAATATTTAAAAATGAGAAAAGTATTAACTTGTTTATTTGGATCAAAATCACAAAAAACAAAAAAAATCCTTGTTGAATCTTTAGCTGTTTCTATGTTATTCGCTTGTTTGTTTTCATTGGCGAGATTTTTTATGGAAAGAAATGATTATGAAAATAGCATATTACCAGATTTAGCATATTATTTTTCTTTACCCATCTTTACTTTTTTTGTTTTTGCTGCTTTTTCCTTTCCTCCATATATGTGGTTTATTGCAACCAATTATGAAGAAAAAGATAAAAACAAATCTAGTATTAAATTAATGAAAATAATGGCTATAGTTATTTCTATTCTTCCAGGAGCATTTTTTTATTCTATAATAGTAAAATTTTTTGGAATTCCAACAGGTTTTTTAAACTTAATTATTGCTATTATTTTTGGATATTTTTATACATCAATAATAGCAAAGATCTTAATTAAACCTTTTAGAATAATTAAAGAATTTTTACCTCTATTATAAATAATAGATAAATTAACTTTTTATTAACCCTGTTAAAAGCAGGGTTTTTATTTTAATTTGACTTTTATTTTAATTTGTGCTACATTATAAATTGATATTGTACTATTTCAAAATATAAAAATAATAAAAAATGAATAACAAAAAATCAAAAGTTGTTAATGATATTTTAATAGAAAAAGAAACTAAACAAAAAAAAGTATTAATTAATCTCATTGATGTTAACAATCCATTCTTTGAACACGATACTTTTATTCGTAATTCTAAAGGTAAATTAGAATCATTAAAAAATATTTTAGATCGAGAGTCCATAAATTATATTTCTTTCAAATATTTTATAGAAAGAATTGACATTAAAAAAAATGGAGTATTTAACTCAATTTTTGCAAAATTAAAAATTAAAAAGAAAGAAGAAATTATTAATATTCATGATGATAATATGATAGTTACATCATCTAATTATTATAAATTAATAACAATAAGAACAAACAAAAAAAAGATTTTTGATGAAATAAATGAAATTGATGATGTAAATAATAACACATTTAAAACATTTATTTCAGATTCTTTTTTGGAAAAAAAATATTGTATCAGTATAAAAACAGAAAGTCTTCTGGATTTAGATTGGTAGTTTTTGGTTCATTTTTCATTTTAACCGCAATTTTTATTGCGGTTTTTGTTTTTTACTATGATACAATATTAAAAGACTTTTATGAAAATAAAGATTTATTTAATATTATTCATTTTTATTTTTAATATTAATTATGTTTTTGCTTTGGAGATAAAGAATATTCATATTGGAGAAAGTCCTAATGATAGATGGATAGAAGTATTTAATGATGGTAATGATATAGGAGATTTCACAACTAAAGATTATAGATTATTAGATGATACTTCTGATTCAAAAAGAAGTATCATAGAAATGATTGGAGGAAAATCTTTTGCTGGAAATTCTACAGCATTTATATATAAAACACTTACTCCTTCAACAAAAATATCAGAATCATTACCAAGTGATGCAAGTTTAGTTTTTCGAAGTGGATTTTCTTTAAATAAAGATTCTGGCTTTATACAAATTATTTCAAATAATAATGATATTTTTTATACTTGTAAAAGCTATGGTTCTGGAATTTGTCCTTCAAATGATAACTCAAACTCTACAACCACAACCACATCTACATCTAGCAACACAAATTCTACTTCTACAAATACACAAAACACAAATAACAATATTAAAGAAGTAATTAAATATATTTATTTACCAGAAAATAATCAAGAAAAATATGGAGATATACAATTACATTTACCAAAAGAAAAAACAGTGACAGCTCTCGCAGAAAACGAATTCACAGTAGTAGTTACAGATTCTAATAAACAAATAATAAAAGATTTGAGTTTTAATTTTAGTTTTGGTGATGGAGGGGAAGAGAATAGTAAACAAGAAGTAAAACATATATATACATATAGTGGAGAATATATTTTGTTAGCAGAAGCAAAAGGTTTTTTGGGAGGCGCTAAAGCATTAATGAATATAAAAGTTATAGAGCCAGATATTGAAATAATAAAAGTAGGAAATAGTTCAGAAGAGAATTTTGTAGAAATTAGAAATAATACAGATTATGATTTATATTTGTCTGGATTTTTTATTAAAACGGATTTTGGAGAATATAA
>CAZZNF010000015.1:0-10015 GCA_964655555.1 uncultured Candidatus Saccharibacteria bacterium
TCTCCAAACATTTTTCTCCATTTTACAAGATTTTTATTATCAATTTGATCTATTACAAAATCCAAAAAATCTTTAGTAGAAGACATATTATCTTGTACTTAATGTTTTATAAATATCTTCAACAGCTTTTACTGCTTCTCCTGCTGCAATATTGTTTTGATGATAAAGAATATTAGTGCAATCTCCAGCTGCCCATATAAATTTATCTTTATGGACACGATTAGTCCAGGGATCTATAATTATATGTCCTTCTTTTGTTAATTCTAATATATTTTTAACAAATTCTGTTGAAGGTATTTGTCCAGCTTCTACAAAAACACCAGAAATATTTAATTCTACTTCTGTATTTTTTTCATCAGTAAAAATAATTTTCTCAACAAAATTGTTTCCTTTTATTTCTTTTAATTGTGTATTAGTATAAAACTTGAACTTTGGATTATTTTTTAATTTATCAATAGTAACCTTTTCTGCTTTTATTTCACTTCTAGCAAGTAGTGTTACACTATTACAATAGGCGAGAAGTTGTGCTGCTGATTCAAATCCAGCATTTCCACCACCAATAACGACAACATCCATACCAGAAAACATTGGACCATCACATGATGCACAATATGTTATACCTTTATTTTCAAATTGTGTAGCTCCTGGAATAGTTAACTTTCTCCTATTTGATCCAGTTGCAATAAGTAAAGATTTTGTAAAAAATTCATCATTATTTTCTAATTTTATTCTTATTTTATTTTTTTCAATTTCTTCTACTTCTATGACTAAATTATTAGTTTTTATTTCTAGCACATCTCCAGCATATTCTTTAACATGATTTTCTAGATTTTTAGCAAGCTCACTACCAGAAATATGAGAAGTTCCAATCCAGTTTTGAATATCCTCACTTACAATTGATTGTCCACCCCATTCTTTTAATATCAAAGCAGTTTTTAGTCTTTTGCGAGCTGCATATACTGCTGCAGCTGATCCAGCAGGTCCGCCACCAATAATAATTAAATCAAAAATATTATTTTCCATATATAGGTATTATACTATAATTATTTAATATAAGAAACTTCATCTTATATAATTTTAATTTTTATTTTTTTTATTTTTCAAGAAATTTGGAAGCATATTCCAATCATCATCATCTTCTTCGTATATATTGTCTAGATTAGAAACAGATATTTCTGGTCTTTTTGATATTATTACATCCTCAAATTCATTATCTATACCATTTTTTTTAGAGTCTTCTTTATTCATTATTTTTATGACAGGCTCATTTTTTTCTATTTCTATTTTAGTAGTTTTTTTTTGATTATCAAAAATTTCATTTTTTGGAGTTAATTTTTCTTCAAAATCAAATCTCTCATCTTTATTTGTTTCAAAAAAATGTTTATTTTTAATGTTTTTAAAATTAGTTGGAAATTTTGTAGCTATAACTACTATTTTTAATTCATCTTTTTTAGGAGTTTCATTATTTACTATACCAAATATCACAGTAGCATCTTTATCTACAGATTCTGTTATTATTTTTGCAGCCTCAGAAACTTCATACATAGACAGATTTTCATTTCCATAAATAGCATAAAGTAAACCTTTTGCACCACTTATAGACACATCTAATAGAGGAGAAGAAATAGCATTTTTGGCTGCTTCCACAGCTCTGTTTTCTCCACTTGCTGTACCAATACCAATAAGTGCCGTTCCTGAGTCTTTCAAAACTCTTTTAATATCATTAAAGTCAAGATTTATAGTTCCTGGAGTTTTTATAATATCTGCAATACCATCAACTGCTTGTTTCAAAACTTCATCTACCATTTTGAAAGCTTCTTTAACAGACATATTTTTATCTATAACAGATAAAAGTCTATCATTTGGAACGACAATTAAAGCATCAACTTCTTTTTCTAATTCTATTAATCCCGTTTCTGCTATTGAGGCTCTTTTTTGTCCTTCAAAGAAAAAAGGTTTTGTAACAATAGCAACAGTAAGTATACCTTCTTCTTTTGCTGCTTTTGCAATCACAGGAGCTGCACCTGTCGCAGTTCCTCCTCCCATACCACAAGCAATAAATATAATATCGGCTCCTTTTATAGCATCTTGTATTTCTTCTTTTGTCTCCTCAGCACTTCTTTTTCCTACTTCTGGATCCATTCCAGCACCAAGACCTTTTGTTAAATTTTTACCTAAATGTATTTTTTTACTAGCCAAACAATTATGTAAATCTTGTGTATCAGTATTCATAGCAATAAACTCAATTCCTTTAAGATTTGAATTTATCATATGATTAATAGCTCCTTTTCCTGAACCTCCAACTCCAATAACTTTTATTCTAGCGAAACTTTGAACTTCTGGTAGTATTTTAGCCATAACTTTTATTTCTATAATAAAAAAAGTATATCAAACTAAATTAAAAAAAGCAAAGAATTGATTTTTTATTAAAATGTGTTTTAATCCAATTTTATGGAATCATTTTTTTGAACAATATATGTATGTTTTTTTTGATATTTTTGAAAAAATTATTTACAGAATATTCTTTTTTTAATTTTTGATCAAAAAATGTTAATCCATAAACTCTGGCAAAACTAGAATCTATTATTTGTCCATTTGAAAATTCCCTTATTTCTTTATTAGCAAATTTAACAGGTAAATTCATATATTTTCTAAATAGAACATCTATTTCTAGCATCTTACTTCCATCACCAGTTAAAACAATTCCACCAGGTAAAAGTTCTTTTCTTTTTATTTTTTCTAATTCATTATTAATAAGAGTACATATATATTCAAGTCTTGCTTCCACAATATCTTGATATTTTCTTTTTGAAAAAGACACTTCTCCAAGTCCTAATTTTACACTTTCTGCTTCTTCAAGAGTTAATTGAAGCCCTAATGCTAAATCATTTGTTATTTGATCACTACCAATATCTAAAACAGAATACAAAACAGGACTATTATTTTCATAAACAATTAAGCTTGTAGAAGATGATCCAAAATTAATAAGTACAGTCCCAGCTCTTTTTTGTTTTTCTGTTAAAAGTATTTCACTTTCAGCATAACTACCAGGCACAAATTCACTAATTTTAATATTTAGATTTTCAAATATATTTTCTAATCTTTCTATGTATATATTTGGACATAATATATACAAAAATCTAGCTTCTATTCTTTTTCCTTGCATTCCAATAGGGTAATCATAAACATCAATATTGTCTATTTTATATTTAATCGGTATTGTTTGTATAATTCTACAATTCTTAAATGTAGATGTAGAGACTGCTAAAGTAGAGTCTTTTAATAATTTATCTAAATCGATAGAATCAATTTCATTATTAATGCTGTTTTTTGTTATTACACTATTATTTATAATACTAAAAGTTTTACTAGAGTTAATTGAAACAATAAAATTAGTTTTCTCATTCATTTTTGTATTTTTTAACCTCTTTATACCTTCAAATATAGTTTCGCAAACTTTATCAATATCTATAATATTTGTTCTAAATATACCTTTTGTTTCTATTTTTATATTATCTAAAATTTTTGGATGTGAATTTGGTTCATCATTATGCAAAACACTACAAATCTTTGTCGAATTATTTCCTAAATCAATACCAATAACAAGTTGTTCTTTTTCTCTACTCATTATTTTATTTTAGCATATTTTTTTAGATATTTTTTTTCTAAATCTTCCATTTTTTTGCTATGATCTAATCCTTTTAGATGTAATAATCCATGTATTATTATAAATATCAAAAAGTTTTTATAAGTCATTCCAAATTTTTTGGCTTCTTTTCTAACAACAAATAATGATATAAATATTTCACCACTATCTTGAAATAAAGGAAATGATAAAATATTTGGAATATAATTTTTATTTCTATATTTTTTGTTCAAAAGTAAAGCTTCATTTTTATTTATAAAATTGATAGACAAATGGTAATTTTTATCTAAAATCTCATTTTTCATTTTTTCAATATTCAAAAAAAGAGCTTTATCTATTAGCCCTCTTTTTTTATTTAATATTAAATTCTTTTTTTCTAATATCATTTTATTTTTTGATCAATTTACCAAGTCTTTTCATTTCTTCAAAAATAGCAGTTTTTTTTATTTTTTTTATTTTTTGCTTTTTATTTTTTGCTTTTGATTCAAGTCTTTCATTATATCTTTTTTTTCTTACAGTAGGTAAGATTTTGCTTTCTTGTATCTTTTTTTGGAATTTACTTAATAAAGAAAAAGAATTATCTTTTTCTTTTCTTTTTACTTTTACATTTATTTTTGACATATTAATTAATTTAAAGATTTTAACACAGATTTAACTTTATTTCAACTTTTTTAAGTATTCAGTTAAGTTTTCTATTTTTATTATTTCTTGTGAATAAGTTTTCATATCTCTTACTATCACAGTACCTTCAAGAGCTTCTTTTTGTCCAAATATTATACAATAAGGTGTTCCAACTTTTTCAACATTTGCAAGTTGAGTAGATAAGGATTCTTTTGATAAAGATTGATATACTGGTATTTTATTTTTTCTTAAAATTTCTATTATACTCAAAGACTTTAATTTAGCTTCAAATCCTAATTGTAAAAAATATATTTTTGGTTTTTTTAATATTCTTGGTTCTAGTTTTTTACATTCTTTAAATAACAAAAGTCTATCAATACCAATTGCGGCACCAATAGCAGGTATTTCTTTTTTAGATCCCAATTCTTGTGCTAAATAATTATACCTTCCACCACCTGTTATAGTTATTTCTTTTTCTTCATCTGTTTCATTTCCATCATTATCTATAACTTTTTCTGTTTTTATAACTTCAAAAACTGTGTGAGTATAATAATCGAGCCCTCTAACAAGAGAATTATTTATTCTGTATTCTATACCCATTTCTTCTAAATATTGTAATACTTCTTTAAAATGCTTTTTGGATTCTGTTCCTAAATAATTTATTGATGCAGGAGCTAATTCTTTATATTTTTTACAAAGTTCATTTTTACAATCTAGAAGTCTTAATGGATTTGTTGAAATTCTATTTTGACAATCTTTACACAGATTATTTATATGTTTTTTATAATAAGATGTTAATTCTTTTGTAAATAATATTCTATCTCCTTTATCTCCCATACTATTTATATCAATAATTAAATTTTCAAAGCCATATTCATTTAATATTGTCATTACAGTTTTTATTATAAGAGCATCATTTATAGATTTATCACTTCCTAATATTTCTAAATTAAATTGTCTAAATTCTCTCAACCTTCCTTTTTGTGGATTATCATGTCTCCACAATTTACCATAACTATAAAATAATAAAGGTTGAGGTAAATTATTCATACCGTTTTCAATATAACTTCTCATTATACTAGCTGTATATTCTGGTCTTAAAGCAACTCTATCTCCTCCTTTTGTTTTGAAATTATATATTTCTTTATCTATTATATCTGTTCCTTCTTTATTTGTCCTTGTAAAAATTTCTTCTTTTTCAAGAGAAGGTGTTTCTATTGGATTAAAACCATAATAAATAGCTATTTCTTGTGCTTTTTCAAATAAACCTTGATATAAATAATAATCGTTTCCAATAATATCATTCATTCCTTTTAATGAATTTATAGTTTCTAAATCTTTTTTATTTTCATTTATTACTCTTCTTGCCATATATATAATTATAATTTATTTATTAAGAAAATTAAAGTTAATTGTACCTGGATCAGATTCCATTTCATCAAAAGGATATAATCTATAAACAACTTTTCCAGAAATGTCTTTTTTATAAATTACACCCCAACTTCTAGAATCATAACTTTCAGCTCTATTATCACCAAAAGCTAAATATTCTCCATCATTTAATGTTATATCTATGTTTTTGTAAGTATCTTTATATTTTACAAAACTTTCATCCAAGATAATTCCTTCTGGATTTTCTTTATTGTATATAGTTGTTATACCACGAAAAACTACAACTCTATCATTTGGTAAAGCTATAAGTCTTTTTATAAAAAACTTACCATTAAACTTATCATTTTTAACATGCCTAAAAACTATGATATCTCCTCGTTTTAAATTATTTATATCAAAAGTTAATTTATCAACTATTAATAATTCACCAGATTTCAAAGTAGGCAACATTGAACCTCCATCAACTAGAAATGGTTGTATAACAAAACCTTGTATACCTTTTACTATTATTAAAATTACTATTATTATTATTAAAAGTTTTTGTGGAGACTCTTCTTTTTCTAAAATTTTACATTTCTCTAGAAATCTCTTAGTCTTTTTTGAAAATATAGCTATAAATAAAAATATTATTAATAATATTATAAAAATAGTAAGTAGCATTCCATATGGATTACTTATCATATCCATAAATAGATTATTTATATAGGCAGTTATTTCTTGAAACATAATTAAATTAGTTTTGATTATATCATATAGTTTTCCTTTTCATAAATTTTTTTGATATAATTATAAAAATATGAAATATATACTATTTCCATTAGGTAATAATGGAGAAAAATACAAAAATACCAGACATAATGTTGCTAGGATTTTAATAGATAAATTAAAAAATAGAGAAGATTTTAATATTTTTTTAGAAGAAAATAACATAGAAGTTTTTATTCCTACAAAATATTTTATGAATGAATCTGGTATAGCATTAAAACAAGAATTAAAAAATAAAAATATAAATTTAGAAAATGTAATCATAATATATGATGACAAAGATATTGAAATAGGGAATATCAAAATATCGCAAAATAATTCTGATGGAGGACATAATGGTATAAAAAACATAATAGAAAATTTTGGAAAAAACTCTTGGAAAAGAATAAGAATAGGTATAGCAGAAAAAGGAACAGGAAAAGAAGGCAAAATACCATTACATGGAGAAGTTGTTGCAGATTATGTATTAGATAATTTTAATGACGAAGAATTATTTATTTTTAATCAAGATATTTTTATTAAAAACTTATTTGATAAAATAAAAGAATTAATTAAATAAAATACTCGCGAAGGCGAGTATTTTATTTAATTTTAATATGTAAAATTATTTTTTGAAAGATAAAGTCATTTTTTCATCTTTTGGCTCAAATAAAGTGATTATAAAGTCATAAATTCCACCTAATGATAAATGACTTTTCATATCAGCTTCATCTTTGAAGTCTGATATATGAATAAGTCCTGCAACTCCTTCTTCTATAGATACTAATGCACCATGTTTGTTGAATTTTATCACAACACCTTTTACAATATCATCTTTTTTGTATTTGTTTTGAGTAGATTTCCAAGGGTTTTCTTTTGTTTTTTTGATAGATAAAGATATTTTACCATCTTTAATTTCTATTATTTCTGTTTTTATTTTATCTCCAATTTTCGCATGATTTTTTGTATTTTCTACAAGACCCCAATCTATTTCACTTTTATGGACTAATCCTTCTATTTCATTATCTATTTTTACAAAAATACCAAAATCTACTATACCAGTCACAACACCATCTATTTTATCTCCTATATTGTATTTTGATACTATATTTACAATATTTTTTTGTTCTTGTTTTAGATTTATCTTTCCTTTTTTAATAACTTCACCCTTTGTTTCTTCTTGAATAACAGAATCTGTTGTTTCACTAAAAATCAATTTTGATTCTTTTGGTATAACAGCTATTGCGATAACATTTATTCTTTTTCCAATTAATCTTTTTAATACAGTTAATATTTCTTCTTTTGATCCATTTTCAACTTTTGGATAATTTTCTCCTTTTAATTGAGAAGATGGCAAAAATCCATTTATACCATTCCATTCTATAATAAGGCCTCCTTTATTCGCTTCTTTAACAATTAAAGACAAAACTTTTTTTTCTTTGATTAAGTTTTCTGCTTCATTCCAAAGAAGAGCTAATTTAGCTTCTTTTAATGATAAATCAATATAGCCATTTTTGTCTTCTTCATTTATAACTTTTACTGATATTGTATCTCCAATATTCATTTTTTTAATAAGGTTTCTAGCATTTATATATTCAATACCATATATAATACCTGTCCTATTTGGAGCAAGATCCACATAAATGGCTGTATTTGTCATAGCTAAAATAGCTCCTTCTAAAATATCACCAGCATTTATCACTTTTATATTATCTATTATTTTTTGTGTATAAGCATCTACTACTACACTTGTAGGTTTTTTTGTCATATTTTTTTATTTCTTGTATCAAAAATATAAATAGATATTTTAGGAAACATTCATTATTTATTTTTGGGTTAACAAGATTTTTATACTATAACACAAAAAATATTTTTTCACAAATAATAAAAAAGCTGAATGATTTTACTCATTCAGCTATGCTACAAATATTTCTTTATCTTTTATTATGTCAGTCTGTAGCAGGGTGGGGCTCTTTTTCTCCTAAACTTTTTGAAATGATTTCTCATAACTTTAAGTTTTAATTGTTAAGAAATTAAAAGACATTTAGACGATAACCACTGTTTTGTAATGGAATTTTTATTTTCCACCACCACAGCAATCTCCATCTCCTCCTCCCAAGTTTTTCCTCATAATAATTAAATTTATAAGTTAATAAATAAAGATACCTATTATATCATAGCAAATAATATACTTTTAGTCAAGTTTTTATTCATCTTCATTTTCATTATGATCTTTAACTTCTTCTTTTGTAGGTGTAAAATCAAGCCCTCCATCTGCTAAATGCTTTCTAATACTTTTTTCTAATTCATTATTTATCTTTATATTTTCTTTCAAAAAGTTTCTTGCAGCATCATAACCTCGTCCAAGTTTAATTTCTCCATAACTATAACTTGAACCACTTTTTGATATAAGTTTGAACTTTTCACCTAATGCTAATAATTCTCCTTGACGAGATATACCTTCACCATACATTATATCAAATTCTGTAGACTTAAATGGAGCAGCTACTTTGTTTTTTACTACTTTTACTCTTGTTCTAGCACCAAGTACATCTTCTCCTTTTTTGATTTGTGCTATTTTTCTAATATCTAATCTAACAGAAGAATAAAATTTCAAAGCTTTTCCTCCTGGTGTTGTTTCTGGATTACCAAACATCACACCAATTTGCATTCTGATTTGATTTATAAAAATAATTACAGTTTTGGACTTGTGAGCTATTGCAGTCATTTTGCGAAGTGCTTGACTCATAAGTCTTGCTTGTCTACCAACATGAGCTTGTGACATATCTCCTTCAATTTCTGCTTTTGGTGTTAATGCTGCAACAGAGTCTATTACTAACACATCAATTTTACCACTTCTTACTAATGTTTCTGCTATATCCATTGCTTGTTCTCCATCATCTGGTTGAGAAATAAGTAAATCATTTATATTTATGCCTAATTTTTGAGCATATTCTGGATCCATAGCATGTTCAGCATCTATAAAAGCACAAGTTCCATTCATTTTTTGAGCTTCTGCTATCACATGAAGTGTTAGAGTTGTTTTTCCAGATGATTCTGGACCAAAGATTTCTATAATTCTTCCACGAGGTAATCCTCCAATACCAAGAGCAAAATCAAGACCAATAGATCCAGTTGGTATTACTCCAATATCAACTTTTGGAGTTTCACCAAGTTTCATTATTGCTCCTTCACCAAATTTTTGTTGTATTTCTTTTAATAAATCATTTGCATCAAATTTCTTGTCTTCTTTTTCATTTTTTAATTTTGTTTTTGTTGTTTTCTTTTTTGTCGCCATATTTTTATTTTTATAAATTATAACATAAGTAAAGTATCATAATCACTCTTTACTTATATCAATTATTTTGTATTTTACTTTATCATATTTATTTATAGCTTTTATAATTATTGAAGTAAAAGGGGATTTAGATATTAACTTTTCTTCAAAATTACCATTTTCATCTATATTTATCTCTCTTCCATTTATATAAACATTTTTGGAATCTAAAGCTTGTCCTTTAATAATAAAATCATCTTCTTTTATCACTTCATAAGGCAAAGGTGAATAAATAGTTATTTTTGGTCCAGATAAGTAATTTGATATTTTGAATA
>CAZZNF010000016.1:0-9438 GCA_964655555.1 uncultured Candidatus Saccharibacteria bacterium
TTTTCTTTTATTATTTCAGTAAACATTTGAGGGTTACCAGAGCCTTTGGCTTCTTTCATCGCTTGACCCACAAAAAACATTATAAGTTTATCATTGCCATTTTTTAACTCATTCCATTGATTAGGGTTATTAATTATTACTGTTTCTATAATTTTATTTAGAGTTTCAATATCATTTTTTTGTATTAAACCTTTCATTTCTGCAATAGCTCTTGCATCCATATCATTTTCACTCATTTCAAGTGTAGAGTCATTTAACATCTCTGTCATCATAAATGAGATCAAATCTTTTGCTCCACGACTAGATAATTCATTAGCTTCAATCATTTCTAATATTTGCACAAAATCTTCTTTGTTTACAAAATGCACCAATTTCTCATTATTTTCTTTTTGTAATATAGAAGAAACATCTACACAGATATAATTCACTGCTAAATTAATTAATTTATTTTGTTTTTCTTTAGAAAAATCATGATTCAAAATTTCTTTTTTTATTTCATCAAAATATTTGAATAGAACAATATTATTTAAAAGTAATTCAATATATTCTTCTTTTATTTTATTATCTCTCAAATTATTTCTTACTTCTTCTAATTTTTCTGGGAGATTATTTTTAATATTATCAAAATTAAATATTGATTGTAAATATAATTTTGGTAAATCTGGTTCAGGGAAATATTTGTAATCATTTACTGTTTCTTTTTTTCTTTGTGAGACAGTAATTCTTTTATTTTCTTCAAAACCACGAGTCTCTTGTATTATTTCATTTTCTTTATTTGCTTCATTTAATTGAATATGTCTTTTAGCTTCATAGCGAACAGAATCTTCAACTGATTTAAATGAATTAATATTTTTAACTTCTACTTTTGTTCCATATTTATTTTTATCTTTACTTATAGAAAGGTTTACTTCTATTCTCATTTGTCCTTTACTCATTTCTGCTTCACTAGCATCCAAAATTCGAAGTATTTGTTGTAATTCTTTTGCAAAATTACTACATGCTTTTGCTGCTACTTCTATATCAATAAAAGTTTGAGGTTCTGTTACAAGTTCCATAAGAGGTACTCCAGCACGATTAAAATCAATTAAAGTATGATTACCTTTATCGTGAGTAGATTTTGCAGTGTCTTCTTCTAAATGTATTCTAGTGAGAGGCCAATTATTTATATTCCCACCACTCACAATAGGATATTTATATTGAGTAAGTTGATATGCTTTTGGCATATCTGGATAGAAATAATGTTTTCTGTCCCACTCTGTGAAGTTTGCAATATTTGATCCAATATATAGTCCAATCTCTATCATTTTTTTAATAGCTTCTTTATTTAATGTTGGTAATGTGCCAGGGTGAGCCATACATATTGGACAAACATTTTTATTTGGAGAATCCTCAAGAGGAACATTAGCGCAAGAACAGAACATTTTACTATTAGTTTTTAATTCTGCATGTATTTCAAGTCCTATTGTTATGTAATATTTATTTTCCATAAAAGTATAAGTATTATAGCAAAAATTAAAATTTTTGTCTTTAAATATTTCTGTATCTTTTATTCCAAAGTATTTGTCTTTTTGCATATTGCCAAGATTTATTTTCTATTTCTTTTATCATGTTGTTATAAGTTATTTTATTTTGTAAATATAAAGTTACATATTTATATTCTAATCCAAGTGAAAGCAACCATTCATCATCAAGTTTTAATTTATCTCTCAAAAATTTAATTTCATTTATTAGATTATTTTTACCTTTAGCTTCTAGTCTTTTTGTAAGTCTTAGATTTATTCTTTTTCGTAATTCTTCAGAAGGTTTTTCAATAAAAATAAATTCTGGATCATATTTTAATTTTTTATTTAATTTTTCTATTTTTATTTCTTCTCTTTCAAGTTTTTTAGTTTCAAATATTTCTATTATTCTTATAAGTCTTCTTTTATTGTTTCTCTCACTAGGATTTTTATTATTTATTAATTCTAAATATTTTTCTTTATTTAATCTATTTATTCTCAAAAGTAATTTTTCTAAACTTTCTTTTTCAAGCTTTTTGCGAAGTAGAGGATTTGTTTTACTATTTTTTGACAATCCATAAAGTATAGCATCTATATATAATCCTGTTCCACCACAGATTATTGGTGTTTTATTTTTCTTTAAAATTTCTTTTATAGATTTATTTGCAAATTTTAAATATTCTGCTACCGAAAAAGATTGATTGTTTTTTTTATAATTTTTAGAGTATTTGACTGGATCAGCAATATCAAGACAATAATGAGGAATATTTTTCATTTCTTTTTTACTAATCTTTCCACTTCCAATATCAAAGTATTTATATATTTGACGAGAATCAGCAGAAATAATTTCTCCATTTACTTTTTTGGCTAAGTTTACTGCATAATCAGATTTACCACTAGCAGTAGTACCAATTATTATAAATATTTTATCTATTTTTTTTTTAGAATTTTGCATATAAATTAAAAGAATAGTTTTTTATTCTATATTTTTATCTAAAATCAATCTTTTAATACCATCAATATTTTCATTTTCAATATTTATAATATCACCTAAAATCAAAGGTTTTTTCTTAATTAGAATATCATAAACAGCTAAATCTCTTGCTATAAGCTCTCTTATAAATAAAGTTATATTTTTGTATATATTTTTTATATTATTATTTTTGTATGGATATTTTGAATTATATCCAATAGCATTTATATTGTTTTTCTTAGCAATAAATATAGCTCTTTCATTATGAAACTTTTGAGATATTATTATTATGTTGTCTTGATTAAAAACTTGATTGCTTCTTAAAACAGAATCAAGAGTTCTTCTTCCTCCATAGTCAGAAATTATTCTTTCATTATTTATTCCAATTTTTAATAAATAATTTCTCATATATTTTGGCTCATTATATGATAGATTTTTATTATCTCCAGACACAATTATATATTCTATTTTTTCTTTATCAAAAAGTTCTTTTACAGAATTCATTCTATTTATAAAAAATAAACTATCATTACCAGAACTTGTTTTTGGAGAAGTTCCTAAAACAATAGCAACTCTTGTTTTTTTTATTAAATCTATATCTTTAGTTATAAAATTTTTAGAATAATTTGAAATATAAATATAAATAATAAATGAAATCATTATTAAAATAATAACAATATAAAATATATATGTAAGAATTTTTTTAAAAATAACCCTTATTTTATATATGTTTAACATAATATTGATAATATTATATCAATATTAAACTTTTTTGTATATAAAGATATTTTTCTTATATGATATAATATTAATACGAAAAATATTATGAATTTAGAAAATAAAATTAATAAGAATAAAATAGAAAAGAAGAAAGATTTTAATCATAAAAGTATTAGAGAAATAATAGAAAATATACCAAAAAATAGTAGAAAATTTTTATTGGCTTCATTATTTGCTTTATCTTCTTTTTCTCCAATATTATCAAAAGCAGAAAATATAAATACAGGAGATAAAGATAAAAAAGAAACAACAATAAAAAAAGTTTCAAAAGAAGAATTTAATAAAAAAATAGAAACTGAAGGTTACAAAATTATTTCAAATGAAAACAATAAAAAAGTTGCTGAAAAAAGAACTTTTTATTATCAAGGGGAAGCTAAAAAAGCAATTTCTGGAGGTGAATTTTCATCAAAAACAATAGAAGCTATTAAAAAAATGAATAAAACTATTGATGCTAATGAATTAATTAAAAAAGGATATGTCAGTAAAGATGGAGCTCAAGAATTAGGATTAATAAATCATAATAAAGAAAATGTAGATAGAATATTTGTAGAAGAAAATAATAATCAAATAGAAAATAAAAAAGAAGTAAAAGAAAAAGAATCTTTATTCAAAGGATTTTTTGGAGAAAATATTTTTAATAAAGATAATGGTCATGCAATAGGTCTTGCTAAAACAACATTTAATGGAGAATATATTGATTTTGTATTTGCGAATGATTACGGTATAAATGAATCAAAAGGATATTTCAGAATTCCAAAAGGTGTTTTTTTTAACGATTTAACAAAAGGAACAAATCATACAGATCCGAGAATATTAGAAAAGACTTTATCAAAATACAAAATAGATCCAGAAGACCCTAAAAACTTTATATCAGAAATAAATAGAGCAAATTATCAAGAATAATTTTTTCTTTTATTTTATATTAATTTAGGTATTTATTTTTAAGATAAATATAAAAGCTAATGCTTTTATTGTACCAAATTAGAACCTGTTTTGGTGCCGAAGGTGGGACTTGAACCCACAAGGCTTGCGCCATGCGATTTTGAGTCGCACGTGTATACCATTCCACCACTTCGGCATTTTATTAACATATATTAACATATTTACAAAAACATTTCATGTTATAATAATTTTATAATAAAAATATAGGTATATGGCAGAATTACAAAATGCAGTTTTTTGGATAGAAGTTGAGAAGATTTTACCAAATCCATATCAACCAAGAAGAGAATTTGATCAAAATAATTTAAAAGATTTAGCAGAAAGTATTAGACAATATGGAGTGTTACAACCTTTAGTTGTAACAAGAAATGAAAAATCTCACGAAGATGGTTCTATTTCTGTTTTTTATGAACTTATAGCTGGAGAAAGAAGATTAAGAGCTTCAAAACTTGCTGGAATAAAAGAAGTGCCATGTGTAGTGAGAATAGGTGATGACAATAGAAGTAAGCTAGAACTTGCTATTATTGAAAATATTCAAAGAGAAGATTTGAATTCAGTAGATCGTGCGAAATCATTTCAACAACTTGCAGATGAATTCAAACTTTCATGGGCTGATATTGGTAAAAAAGTTGGTAAAAGTCGTGAATATGTTTCAAATACTGTTCGTATTCTTATGCTTCCACAAGAAATTTTAGATGCACTTGTGGCTGGTAAGATATCAGAAGGACACACAAGACCTCTTTTGATGCTTGTAGATAAACCTGCTGAACAAATTACATTATTTAAAGAAATGATGTTAAGAAAAATGACTGTGAGAGAGGCAGAATCTTTAGCTAGAAGAGTTGCTTATGAAAAAATAAGAAAAAAATCTTTAATGACAAATCCAGAAGTTGTTGACTTAGAAGAAAAATTAGCAGAAAGTTTAGGTACAAGAGTACATATTGAACCTAAAGAAAAAGGAGGGAAAATTACTATAGATTATTTTTCTCATGATGAATTACTTGCTATTTCTCAATTAATTAAAAAAATTGGAAAAGAAAAGACACATGAAGGGATGTTTGATAAAATTAAAAAAGAAATGAATATTCCAAGTTCTACAACTATGGCAAATGTGATTTTATTAGAAAGAGAAAGCGAAATAGAGAAAGAGTCTAATAATGAAATTAATCAAAATAATATTTTAATAGGAGAAAAATTAGAAGATGATAGAAGTAAAGAAGAAATAAGACAAGATGAAGAAAGAGAAGATGATTTATACGATATAATGAATTTTAGCATTTAAAAATAAAATTATTTTATAAAAAACCTATCAAAAGTACCTCCAAATTCTTTTAAATAATTTTTAATATGTCTTTTTGCTAAACTTGTGTATGCATAATCGAGCCATTTTCTAGAAGGTTTAGAATCTTCTTTTGTTATAATTTCCACTATATCTCTATCTTTTAATTTTGTATTTATAGAAACAAATTTACCATTTACTACAGCAGCAGAAACATGATTACCAATATCAGAGTGTATTGTGTATGCGAAATCTATAACTCCAGATCCTCTTGGCATTTCTATAATATCTCCTTTTGGTGTATGTATAAAAAGTTTTTGTTCCAAAAATACTTCTTTAATATTTTTCAAAAAATCCTTATTCTCTATATTTTCTTGAGCTTTTATTAATTCTTTAGTCCAAGAAATTTTTTCTTTCATATTTTCTTTTTCATATTTCTTTTTATTTTTTTTAGTATCTCCTATTTCTTTGTAAAATAAATGCGAAGCTATACCATATTCTGCTTCTTCATGCATTTTTATAGTTCTTATTTGAACTTCAAGAGTGCCACCTTCACCATCAAATACAGTAGTGTGTAATGATTGATAACCATTTGGTTTTGGTATAGCTATATAATCTTTAAATCTTTGTGGTACTGGTTTATAAAGACCATGTATTATACCAAGCACTTGATAACAAGTTGCAATATCTTCAACTATTATTCGCATTGCTGCAATATCATATATTTTTTGTATATCCCAATTATGCTTTTTTAATTTTTCATATAAAGAATATAAATGTTTAAGTCTGTGGTCTATTTTTATAAATTTTATGTTAAATATTTCTAATTCTTCTTTTACTTTTTCTAAAATATTTAATAAATAATCCTCTGAAGAAGATTTTGTAGACTCAAACATGTTTTTTACTTTTTCAAAATCTTTTGGGTAAGCATATGGGAAAGCTTTATCTTCTAATTCTGCTTTTAATTTACCCATACCAATACGATCAGCAAGCCTAGCATGTATTTCAAGAGTCTCTATTGCTATTCTTTTTGCTTTATCTTCTCTTAAATATTCAAGAGTAGAAACATTATGTAATCTATCACAAAGTTTAATAACTACCACACGAATATCTTCTGCCATAGCAATAAAGAATTTTCTCATACTTTCAACATGTCTTTCTACACCTTGATATTTAATAGAGCCTAATTTAGTGACACCTTGAATTAAAAATAAAATATCACGATCAAATTCCTTTTCTATTTCTTCTGGTTTTGTGTCAGTATCTTCTAATACATCATGAAGAAGTCCAGCAACAATAGTGTCAACATCCATATTTTGTCTTGCAATATTTATTGCGGTATATATTAGATGATTAAAATAAGGTTCACCAGAATTACGAAGTTGATCTTTGTGGGCTATTTTTGCAAAATTAAATGCTTTTTCGATAAGACTTTTTTCTTCTAAATTTAATAGACGTTCTTTTGGTATAGCTTCAAAAAGATCTATTAAAATAGGTGGAGGAAAATTTTTGATTTCAATTTCTATATCTTTTTTCATTTAATTATTTTAACACTTTTAAAATAATTGACAAATATTATTTTTTATTGATTTTATGTGGATTATGATTTGGACAAGTTTTATTACTACATCTCTCTGGTATCGTCTTTGTTCCTTGCATCATCATTTCATTACATATTTTACAAAATGCTCCAGTTGGTTTTGATTTGATAGCATTTTTGCAATCAGGATAATTGCTACATGAGTAAAATACTCCAAATCTACCTCTTCTTTCTTCGATAGACCCGGTGTCACATTTATTACATTTTATACCAGTATTTTTCTTTTGTTTTTCTTCTTCACTTTGTTCTATATATTTACATTTTGGATAATTAGAGCAGGCGATAAATTTACCAAATCTGCCATCTCTTTCAATAAGTTTACCTTTATCACATTTTGGACAAATTTTCCCTGTATCTTTTGGTCCTTCTAATTCTGTACCATCAAGCTTGCGAGCACCATTACAATCTGGGAATCTTGAGCAAGAATAAAATTTACCACCTTTAGAAAGCTTTACTATCATTTTACTTTTACAAATAGGACAAAGCAAGTCTTCTGGAGCTTCTCCAAAATTATTCTGCTTTTCTATTTTATCTTTTTCTTTTATTTCTTTTTGAAATGGCTTATAAAAATCTGTGAGTAGTTTTAAATAAGTAAGTTTACCATCTGCAATTTGATCGAGTTCATCTTCCATTTCTTTTGTAAAGTCATCAGAAATATATTTTGCAAAATTCTGTTCAAGAAAATCTGACACAACTTCACCTGTATCTGTTGGGTGAAGAGATTTATTTATTTTTTCTACATAACCACGATCTTCAATAGTTGAAATAATAGAAGCATAAGTTGAAGGGCGACCAATATCTCTTTTTTCAAGTTCTTTGATAAGACTAGCCTCAGAATATCTTCCTGGTGGAGCTGTTTCTTTTTCAAAAGAATTTATTGCTTTTAAGTTTAATTTATCTTCTTTTTTTATTTTTGGTAAATTTATATCTTCACCTTTACCGTTAGGGTCAATTTTTAGCCAACCATCAAAAAGTATTATAGATCCATTTATAGAAAAATTTGGATAACCTTTCTTGTCTTTTATATTTGTAATTATTTTTGTTCTTAAAAGTTTTGCATCAGACATTTGTGAAGTAATTGTTCTTGTCCAAATTAAATCATAAAGTTTTTTCTCATCTGTAGTAGATCCAGCTGATATAGAACTAGCATGAGTTGGGCGAATTGCTTCATGAGCTTCTTGTGTATTTTTTGATTTTGTTTTGTATACTCGATTTTCTAAATATTCTTTACCATATTTTTTTGTAATAAGTGAAGAAATTTCAGTAATAGCAGATGAAGCTAAAGTTGTAGAGTCTGTTCGCATGTAAGTAATAAAACCTTTTTCATAAAGTTTTTGAGCTATCATCATAGTCTTTTTTGGAGGAAATCCTAGACGACTTGAAGCTGTTTGTTGAAGTGTAGAAGTAGTAAAAGGTGCTTTAGGGCTAGATTTTGCTTCAGATTCTTTTATTTCTTTTACATACCAATTTCCAGTACGACCTTCTTTTACTATTTTCTCAGCTAAATTTTGAGCTTCTACTGCTTTTAATTCTGGATTAAGTCCTGGCTCAAGTTCACAATCAAAAATTAGTTTATATTTTTTTGATTCTTTTAATTTTCCAATTGTTTCAAGTTCAACAGCAATATTAAAATATTTAACAGGAATAAAATTTCTAATTTCTCTTTCTCTTTCCATTATAATGCGAAGTGCAGGGGATTGTACTCTGCCTGCTGATAATCCATATCGGACTTTTTTCCAAATTATTCCAGATAAATCATATCCTACCAATCTATCAAGTACTCTTCTGGCTTCTTGTGCTTCTTTTAAATTAAGATTTATATTTCTAGTATGCTTTAAAGCGTCTATTATAGCTTCTTTTGTTATTTCATTATATGTTGCTCTTTTTGGATTTTTTAAATTTAATACTTCTGATAAATGCCAAGCAATAGCTTCTCCTTCACGATCTTGATCTGTTGCTAATATTATTTCATTTGCTTTTTTAGATAAAGATTTTAATTCAGAAATAACTTTTTCTTTACCTTTTGATATTTCATATGTTGGGACAAATCCATTTTCAATGTCGAGTGCTTTTTTATTAGATTTTGGAAGATCGCGAATATGTCCGACAGATGCCCTCACAGTATAATCACCACCGAGATATTTCTCAATAGTTTTAGCTTTGCTTGGTGATTCTACAATTAGTAATTTCATAAATAAAATAAATAAGTCTAATAAACTTAACTTTTTTTCAAAATAAAATCAAATTAAAATATTAAAAAGTTAATTTTAGTAATATAGATTTTTATTATAACACAAGAGTATCTACAAGATTTACTTCGCATATTCTGTCGCCTCATCAAATTTAATTGAAAGTAATTTTGAGC
>CAZZNF010000017.1:0-3404 GCA_964655555.1 uncultured Candidatus Saccharibacteria bacterium
TATTTTTGATAAAGCTTTTTCCATTCTTGCACCTTGTGAACCTTTTATAAATATCAAATAACCCCCTATTTGATTTTGTGTTTTTCCTGATTTATAATCCTCTTCTTTTAATTTTTCTAATATTTCTAATAATTTTTCTCCTGCTTTTATGCTGTTTTCCATTATAAAAACATTTTCTTTATTCATACCACTATTAATAGCACTTTCTCCAAGTATTTTTGATCTTATACCACTTGTAATTAATATATCAGTAACAGTAGCAATGTCTTTTCCTGCTTTTTCATGTTCTCTCTTAGTATAATCACCAAGCTCTAACATATCTCCAATAACAAAAATCTTTTTAGATTTCATTTTTATGTTTTTTATTAAATTGATACCATTTTGAAGTGCTTTTGGAGAAGAATTATAAGTATCATCTATGATGTTTGAATTAAAAATACCATTTAGAATTCTCATTCTACCTTTTGTTCTTTCTGCACCTTCTATATCAAATATTGCTTTATTTATATCAATATTTAATTCTTCTGCTATCAAAATTGAAGGAAGTAAAGAATAAAAAATAGCTTCCCCTAATACATCATTTAATATTATCTTTTTCTTTATGTTACCATCTTTAAAATTTATATATGCAGTTGTACCATTTATTTTTTGTAAATGATTATTTATTTCTTCTATATTTACTTCTATATCAGAGATAAATATATCAGCATTATTATCTTTAATAGAAAATGATTTAATTTTTATATTTTTATTTTCAAATTCTTTTTTTATATTTTCACAGTCTTTATCATCTTTATTGTAAATAAATAATCCTCCTTCCTTTATATTTTCAATTAAATATTTCTTTTCTCTTATCAACAAATCTCTATTATTATGAAAAAACTCTATATGAACCGGTGTCTCTGCAAAAGCTGTTAATACAGCTATATCTGGTTTTATATATTTACAAATATTTTTTATATCATTAGGAGCATCAGCTCCTATTTCTAATACTAGATATTTATATGGAAATTTATCAAATATTTTTATAAATCCTTTAATTAATATCTCAAACCAAGAAAAAATATTGTTCCATCCAGTATTTAATTCTAAAATAGTTAATGGTACACCAAATTCACTATTCATGCTTTTTTTGCTTGCTAAAACTAAACTATTTTTATTTTGATCAATTAAATTATCTTTTAATGCTTCAAAAATAAAATCTTTTGTTGTTGTCTTACCTAAATTTCCTGTTATAGCTATTATTTTTGGTTTATTTTTCTTTAAAATTAGTTTGACTTCAAATATTAAAATAGCAACTATTATTTTCTTAAAAATATCTTTCATAATAACTATTATAACAAAAATTATTCTCTTAAATATTTATATTCACTACAATCACATTTTTTTACTTTTTTACCTCTACCGCAAGGACATTTATCATTTCTTGAAATAGTTTTTTTATTAACTTTTTCATTATTTTCAGAAATATTTATACTATTTTTAGCTTGAGATTTTTCTAATATTTTTTGTGTTTCAATATTTGCTATTAAATTATCAATATGTAATATGAAATTATAATATTCTTCTTTTATTTTGTCTTGCATTGCATTATATGTAGCAAGAGATTCTTTTTTATACTCTACAAGTGGATCTCTTTGTCCATATGCTCTCAAATTAACAGATTGTCTTATACTTTCCATATGTTCTAAATGAGCCATAAAGTGTTGATCTATAACTTGTAAATAAATAGTTCTTAAAACATTAAATATTATATCTTTACTATATTTTTGTTTTTTATCTTCTATGAATTTTTCTAATTCTGGTTTTACAACATATAATTCTGATAATATTTTATTTAATTCATATTCGTCCCCTAATAATATAGCTCTTCTTCTTTCATAAATATTTTGTCTTTGATGATTTAATACATCGTCATATTGAAGTGTGTGCTTTCTTGAATCAAAATGAAATCCTTCTATTTTTTCTTGAGCTCCTTCCAATATATTAGAAACTATTTTTGATTTTATTGGCATATCTTCTGGAATACCAAATTTATTCATCATATTTTTAACAGGAGATCCACCAAATACTCTCATTAAATCATCTTCAAGAGATACCATAAATTGCGTTGATCCATTATCTCCTTGTCTTCCAGATCTTCCTCTTAATTGATTGTCTATTCTCCTCGCTTCATGTCTTTCTGTTCCTATTACATATAAACCACCTAATTCATTTACTTCTTCTTTTTCAAATTCCGAAGAATTAGAACCTCCAAGTTTAATGTCTACTCCTCTTCCTGCCATATTTGTTGCTATTGTTACTGCTTTTTTCTTGCCAGCATTTGCTATTATTTCACCTTCTTTTTCATGATTCTTGGCATTTAATACAAAGTGTGGAATATTTTCTCTTGTTAAATATTTAGAAACTAGTTCGTTTTTTTCTATTGATATTGTTCCTATGAGTACTGGTTGCCCTTTTTCAAATAATTCTTTTACTTGTTTTGTTAATGCTTGTAATTTTCCTTTTTCTGTTTGAAATATTAAATCTTGATTATCTTTTCTTTTTATATTTTTATGAGTAGGAATTGTTGTTACAGGTAAAGAATATACTTTAAAAAATTCTTCTTCAGAAGTTTTAGCAGTTCCGCTCATTCCTGACAATTTAGAATAAAATCTAAAATAATTTTGAAATGTAATACTTGCAACAGTCTTTGATTCTTTTTGTATAAATACATTTTCTTTTGCTTCAATTGCTTGATGTAATCCATCGCTCCATCTTCTACCTGGTTGCATTCTTCCTGTAAATTCATCCACTATTACAACTTCTTTTTTTGGATTACCATTTTGATCCAATGCATCTCTTACAACATATTGTTTTTCTTTCAAAAATAAAGCTTTTGCTTTTACTGCATTTTCTAAATGATGAATTAATTTTATATTTTCTGTAGCATAAAAATTATCTAAATTAAAATATTTCTCAACCTTTGAGATACCATTTTCTAATATTGATATTGTTCTTCTTTTTTCATCTTTTGTATAATCTTCTTCTTCAACTAATGATTCTGTAAATTTAGCAAATTTTTTATATAATTCATCAGAATCTGTAGCTTCAGATGAAATTATAAGTGGTGTTCTTGATTCGTCTATTAAAATAGAATCCACTTCATCAACTATTGCAAAATTATGTTCTCTTTGAACTAATTCTTCTTTTTCATATACTAAATTATCTCTTAAATAATCAAAACCAAATTCATTATTCGTACCATAAACTATATCAGCATTATAAGCTTCTTTTCTTGAAACTTTTCTTAAAAATTCATTTTCTACTTTGAAACTTCCGCTTTCTTTTACTTCATTGCTATCAATAATTTCTTGTTCTTTGTCCTTTTTTTCAATAGCTAATTTATCATATAAATATGATGC
>CAZZNF010000017.1:3504-9349 GCA_964655555.1 uncultured Candidatus Saccharibacteria bacterium
TATAATGCATCATATTCAATGTTCTTCTTGATGCTTCTCTAACAAGAGCAAAAGCTAAAACTAAATTATTGTCTAAAATATTTTCTATTATTCTTTTTAATTCTTTTTTGTATTCTTCGCGAGAAATGTTTTTTGCTTTTAATATATCTTCTTCTATTTTTATCTCATCTTGTATTTTGTTTTTTAAGGAAATGCTTTTATGTTTTAATTCTTCCTCTCCTATTTGTTTTAATTCTTCTTCTAATAAGAATATTTGATCTACTTTATTTAATAATTTCTTTATAAATCTCTCATCTTCTGATTTGAATATTTTTTGTAAAAATGCCATATAATTTAGTTTTATTTTTCACAATTATAATTATTAGTGAAATAACCTTGATATTTTAACATAAAATATCAAAAATACTTAATATCACTAACTTGACTTTTATTAAAATATATGATAATATATAATATGAAAAATGTAATCGTTAATCATTTTTAAGACTCCTTTTTTGATGTTATAATAATAAAAATGGACGATTAGCTCAGTTGGTAGAGCGCTACATTGACGTTGTAGATGTCGGGGGTTCAAATCCCTCATCGTCCACCAACATAAACCTTAATTTGAATTAATATTTACTCATGATGATATTTGCCGTTTTTAAAGATAGAAATGCATCTGTAAATCTGCTCTACAAGTATAACTCTTACTAGTTGATGAGGAAAAACTAATTTAGATAAACTCATTACAAGATTTGCTTTTTCTTTTACTCTTTCATTTATCCCAAAAGCCCCTCCTATTATAAAAATAATCTTATCTATACCAATATTCATTTTCTCTTCAAAAATATTCGATAATTCTAAAGTAGACTTTTCTTTACCTTTTTCATCAAGTAAAATTATAAAATTATTTTTATTTTCTTTTTCTAAAATTTCAATAATTTTAATTCCTTCTTTTTCTTTTTGCCTTTCTTTATTACTATCATCTTGACTAGCTATAATGGTCCAAGATAAATCAAAATTTGCTTTAATTCTTTTTTCAAAATCTGAAATAAAATCTTCTATATTTTTGTCATGTTTTTTGCCAATTGTAATAATTTGAAATTTCATAATAATATAATAACACTAAAAATAATCTATAAAAACTATATTAAATATTATAAAAATACTTTTTTTATTCCTCTTTTTAAGATATAATCTAAAATTATGAATCTATTATCTATAGAAACAAGCTGTGATGAGACAGCAATATCAATAATGTCTTTTGATGAAAATCAAACTAAAAATAAAGAAATAGAATTTGAGGTACTTTCTAATAAAGTATTATCTCAAATTAATATACATAGAGAATTTGGTGGTGTATTTCCAAATTTAGCAAAAAGAGAGCATTCAAGAAATATAGTGAAGATATTTACAAAATGCTTAAAAGAATCAAATCTTTATATAGAAAAAGAAACAGAAAATCTAAAAAATACAGAAAAAATCAAATTATTATTAAATAAAGAAGAAGAAATGTATTTAGAATTAATTGATTTATTCAAAAAAATCAAAAAACCTAACATAAAAGCTATTGCTGTAACATCTGGGCCAGGTCTTGCGCCAGCACTTTGGGTTGGTGTAAATTTTGCAAAAGCTATATCTATTTTTTGGAATATAGATATATATGAAATAAATCATATGGAAGGTCATATAGTTAGCGCTCTCGTATTTCCACTTTCAGAAAAAAAATATATTTTAAAAAATTTTGAATCTCCAGCTATTTCTCTTTTAATCTCTGGCGGCCATACCGAGATAATATCTTTTGATAAAATAGGAAATTATAAAAAAATAGGACAAACATTAGATGATGCTGTTGGTGAAGCCTTTGATAAAGTTGCAAGAAGTCTTAATCTTCCATATCCTGGTGGACCAGAAATCTCTAAAATAGCAGAAAAAGCAAGAGAAAATAATTTAAAAATAGAAAAAGAGCATAAATTACCTAGACCTATGTTATTTTCAAAAAATTTAAATTTTTCATTTTCGGGATTAAAAACTGCTGTTATATACAAAATAAAAGAAATGCAAAATAATAAAATTAATGAAAATGAAATTAAAGATATTATTTCTTTTGATTTTGAAAACTCTGTTACTGAAATATTATTAAAAAAAATAAAAGATGCTATAGAAAAAACAAATGCTAAAAGTCTTTTAATTGGTGGTGGAGTAATAGCAAATAAACACATTAGAGAAACTTTTACAAAGTTTGTAAAAAATGAAGCATTTAATTTATATATACCACAAAATTTTTTAACAGGAGATAATGCTTTTATGATTGGTGTAATTGGTATTTTAAAAATATTAAATAATAAAAAAAGTCAAAATGCTATAAATATACAAGCTAAAAGTAATTGGAATGTTGAAGAAATATAAAAACCGCATTAATGCGGTTTTTATATATATGTTTATTAATTTTATTTAGGATTTATAACTGTTTCAATATAATTATCTATAGCTTCTACTAAATCTGGACTAACTTTTTTCAAATTATTTAATACTTTAACAGCTTCTGCTTTATTATTATTTAACATATATATAGATGCTAAACCTATAGAAGTATTAACATCTTTTGGATTTATTATTAAATTATTTTTTAATAATTTAATAATTCTATCTTCTTTTTTATTTGTGATATAAGAAGATAATAATGCTTCATTTATTTTAATATATCCAGTTGTATCTTTTAATAAAGCTTCTCCTTCATCAAATTTTCCTATATTTATAAGAGTTAGAGCATATAAATCTTTTGCTGTTTCAAAACTTTTATCTGATAAATACATCTTTTCTGCAACTTTATTTGCTTCTTCAAAATTACTATCTTGTAATAAATTTTGTATATATTCTGATGCAATAGATTGTTTATTTGGAGCATAATCATAAGCTTTTTTTGCATAAATTATTGCATCTTTATCTCCAATAGATCTCAAAAATGTAGCAAATATAGATAAACTTCTAGGGTCTGCATTTTTATTTATTAATTTTTCATATTCTATCTTTATAGTATTTACATTATCTTGTATTACAACATAAATATTCTTAAATAATTCAGAATTCATATCTATACCAGAAGAACTTATTTGATTCAAAAGAGTTAATGTTGTTTGTGTTAATTGTTCTCTAGATTCAAGTGTTGCTATACCTCCTATTGCTATAGCTTTTTTGAATGAATTAAGACTTGCATTAAATGTATCAATCGGACCTTGTCCTTCTTTTGTTTTTGGTGCAAGACCTCTTATAATATCTGTATTCGCATTTATATATTTTATATTAAAGAAATATAAAGATGACAATAATAAAACTATTATTATAGGACCGTATATAATCTTTTTCTTTTTAACATCAGACTCGTTTAAGTTTTCAACTTTATCTTGATTTTTGTTATGTGTAAATCTAACTGATATATATGCTAAAACAATGAAATAAAGCATATAAGATATTAAATTATCAAATACAAATATATTATGAATAAAATATGCAATTAATAATCCTGTAAATAATGCTTTTTCCAAAAAGTCATCACTGGTTTCGCCATTATATTTTTTAACTTTTTTAGACCACATCATATATATAGCCACTACATATAGAGCTAAATAAGCTAATAATCCTAATATTCCTCCCGCTATTAACCAGTCCATAAATACATTATGAGTTCTGTCAAACCATGGTTCTTGAGCATACATTCTGGCATCATTATATTTTGCAAAAACATAAAAATAATTATCTTGCCCCCATCCTAAAATAGGTTTTTCCTTAAACCCTTCTAATGACATTTTTATGTTTAACATTCTAGAAGTAAATGTACCATCCCCAGAAATCTTGTATAAATCATTATAAGAAACATTTGGGTTATAAAGTCCATCTTTAACTTCTTTTATTTTTTCACCTATAGATAAAGGATTAGCAAATTTCGAAACTTTAGATAGTCTATTTAAAGTATTTGAATTTTTAACAAAAGAAGTATTTCCAAAAGAAACTAATAGAATATATAATGATAATGTTGTTATTATTAATATTAGAGAAATTTTTCTTTTCTTTTTTAATTCTTTATATTTTTTGCCAGCAAAAAATATAATTACAGCAGAAACAAATACACCTATTGCAAAACCTATTTGAGCTCCTCTTGTTTGTGTATAAAACAATATTATTATATTTAATATAATCATTGTTAAATAAGGCCATGTCTTTTTTTGTTTCCTTTTTTCTTCTAAATAAGTAATAAAAAATAAAAATATAAAAAATACAGAATAAATAGCTAAATAAGTAGAGTTTCCTAAAGTTGAATCTAACTGATTTCCACCTTGTGATGGATAAAAGACTTTATGTATAGCATCTCTTAATGATGGTAAAAGTTTCATTGGAGAAAATGTCTCTAATCCTAAAAGTTGCATTAGTCCTATAAATACTACTGGAATATTTGAAATAAATAAAATAGTATTATACTTTATCCAGTCTGCTTTATTTTTAAAAATTGTTATAAGAATTAAGAAGTACAAAAATAAATGTGCATGAGAAATAAATCCTTCCATTCTTTCAAAATTTGAAAAAAATGATCTAACTGGATTTACAGAAAAAATATCAGCTAATAAAAGTATAAATACAAAAAATGAATAAGAGTATAAAACCCATGATTTCTTAGGTCTAAAATTTTTGTCTATTATCATTAATAACACAGAAGATGCTGCTGCTATTTCAACTAATATTCTAAATGCGAAGTTTTTACCTGTTATATATGGAAACAACATCATATTCCATTCACTACCAATACCAAATCCAGAAACATAAAATGCTAAAAATGGTATTATGCATAAACACACATAAATAATCTTTCTTAAATCTTTACTTAATTTCATATTTTTAATTTTTTATAATAATTATAGAATTATATCACAAAAAAAAAGTATAGAAACTATACTTTTTTTAGAAATATTGTATAAATTATTAATTATATACATTTATTAAGAATATAGATTTATTTTTGGAATCAAAAGATTCTTTTAAATATATTTTAACTTTGTCTCCTGCATTACCCCAAATTTGACTATTGTAAAGATAAAAAGACCAATAGTTTTTATATTTTATCGCCTCAAAGAAGTTATTTAATATACCTTCATTTATAGGTGCATAATTAGAATCGATAGAACAGTCAGCATTGTTTAATGTAATACAAATAAAAGGTTTCGCTGATTTTGAATTATAAGTAAAATATAAATTATTTCTTTTTATTAAATACAAATTTCCTGAAACTGGTTGTAATGTATTTTCTTCTTCTTCTTTTGTTGTTGGAGTTATTGTTACAGGAGTATCCTCTTCCTTGTCCTCTTCTATTTTTGTTGGAGTTATGATTACTGGTTTAATCACAGGTTTAACTGGTGTCGTCTTAATTACAACAGGTTTAGGTGGTGTAGGAACAGTCAAAATTGGAGAAATTGGTTTCTTTTCATATGTTATAACAGGATATTTTACACAAGTTATTTCTTGTAATAATGCTCTAAATTCTGGTCTTACTACACCATCAACATATATTTGATTTCTATATTCAAATCTCTTTACACCAAATTCAGTATCTTCATTAAATACACCAGTTGCTGGCATATTTGAATATCCTCTATCATATAAATATTCCTGCAATGCTGATACTTCACCTTTTGTGTCATTATCGCTCATACCTAACATCATATTTCTCGTAAGCAAAACACAAAATCTATATTCAGAAGGATCTAAATATAAAAATCTACCTGTAGCTAATTCACTTTCAGTATAAATTGGAGGTCCTACTGGGACAGTATTATTTCCATTTCCATTTCCATTTCCATTTCCATTTCCATTT
>CAZZNF010000018.1:0-8769 GCA_964655555.1 uncultured Candidatus Saccharibacteria bacterium
TTTTTGAGTTTAATATAATTTTTAATTTTATAAACCATTTTGTTCGTTTATGGAGCCAATAGTCAGGATTGAACTGACGACCTCATCCTTACAATGGATTTGCTCTACCAACTGAGCTATATTGGCAATTTTAATTATCCTAAATCTATATCTTTTTTGATTTTAAAAGTATATCAAAATTTGAATTAATCTTCAATTGAAAATATCTTACTTGGACTTGTATGTCCTGATATTAGTTTAATATTCTTTTTGTTTAATTCTTCTTTTAAAATTTCTATAACTCTTTGATTTGCCCATCCATTTCTAGCTTCTTCTTTAACAAAAACATTAAAAGTATTTTCATTTACTTTTTCAAAATATTCTTTTTTGTATTCAGTTTTTACTCGGACTTTTATATACATTATTTTTAAGAAATTTCTTTTCTAAAATTCTCTATATCTTTATGATTTCCAGACAATAAAACTTTTGGAACAATATATTTTTTTATTTTTCCAGTTTTTTTATCTCCAATTCTTTTTTCATAAATTTCTGGTCTAGCATATACCTTACTACTTGCTATTCTGTTTTCTTCAATACTATCATTGTCATTAAGAACTCCTTTAATTTGTCTTGATATAGCATCTATCATAATAAGCGCTGGTAATTCCCCACCTGTTAATATAAAGTCTCCAATTGAAATATTTTTAATATTATAATTAAAAGTAATATTTTTTTCTTTTAATTCTTTTTTCTTATTTACTAAAATATCTTTTAATACAAAATTTACTCTAGCATCTATCCCTTCGTATCTACCACAAATAAAAATAATATAATTATATTTTTTAGAATACTCCTTTGCTAATTTATTGTTAAAAACTTGAGCTATATTTATATTTGGAACAAAATTTATTACTAAAATACTTTTTTTATTTTGTTTTTTATCTTTATCAATTTCTTTTATAATTTTTTCAAAAGTATTTATTATTGGATCAACCCACAAAACCATTCCTGGCCCACCACCATAAGCTGGACCATCGGTTCTTCTGTGTTTATCTTTCGTGTTTTCTCGTAAATGAAAAGATTTAACTTTTATTAATTTATTTTGTATAGCACGACCAAGTATAGACTCATTTACATATGAATCAATCATATTTGGAAAAAGTGTAATAATAAAATATTTCATATATAAATTATAATAAAAATCACTGTATATACAGTGATTTTTATTATTAAATGTTTTTTATACCGTCCATTACTGCATCTACATCATCTAAATGAGATCTATAACCTTCAGCTCCTGATTGAGATCCAAGCATTTCTGTTGGCTCATTAATTTTCAAATTAACTCTGGCATTATTTTTCATTCCTATAACTCTTAATAATGTTCTCAAAGCTTTTGCTGTTGCTCCTTGACGACCTATAATTTTACCCATGTCATCTTTATTTACATCAACAACTATTAAAACTCCCATTTCATCAACTTTTCTTTCTATTTTTACTTCATTTGGATTATCTACTAAACTTTTTATAATGAATTCTATAAATTCTGAATCTTTAACCATATTGTTTCTTAATTATTTATTAAATAAAATTAATAATAAAAATATTATATCACAAAAAAACTCTTACTTCTTTTTTAATTCTTTTTTAGGTTTCGTTATGCTTTTTTTAGGTAATGCATTAAGTTTTTTACCTTCAATTATTTTTTCTTTAACTAGAAAATTATGAACTGTTGTTGTTGTTTTAGCTCCAACACTTAACCAATATTTAAGTCTTTCTCCTTTAAACGAATATTTGCCAGTTTTAACATCATAAAACCCTAAATCTTCTATAAATTTATGAGTTTTTGGTTTATAAGTATCAGGAGTTACTATCAATTTAAAATGAGCTTCATTTTTTCTTCCTAATCTTTGTAATCTTATTTTTAACATAATAATAGTTTTTATTAATTTTTTGCTTGTTTAATATAACATATTTATAAAAAAAAGGAAAGATATAATTTTAGATTTATTTTACTAATTGATAATCTATTTGTTTTAACTCTAAATTTGTGGATTTTACTCTTATTTTTACTTGATCTCCTAATTTAAAAGATTCTCCATATTTCTCACCAAGTATTAAAGATTTTTTTTCATTATATGTATAAAAATCTGTTCCTAGATCTTTTAGTCTAATCATACCTTCTGAACCACTCTTTTTATCTTCAACGAAAATCCCCCATTGAGAAACACCAGAAATAATTCCATCAAACACTTCTCCTATTCTATAACTCATATATTCTACTTGTTTGTATTTTATACTACCTCTTTCAGCTTCTGTTGCTTCTTTTTCTCTCTTGCTTGCTAAATCACACATTCTTTCATAATAACCTTTTTCATTCTCTTTTATCCAATCTTTTTTTAAGATTTTCATTAATATTCTATGAAGTAAAACATCTGGATATCTACGAATAGGTGATGTAAAATGTGAATAAAATTGAAAAGCTAATCCATAATGTCCTATATTTTCTGTTGAATAAACTGCTTTTTTCATTGTTTTTGAAACTTGTAATGATAATAACTCTAATTCTGCTTGTTTATTTTCATTTTTTAATTTTTGCATCAATTTATTCAGGTCATTAGAAGGTATAATACCTTTAATTACATTTATTTTTTCTCCTAATGATTTTATAAAATCTGCTAATTCATACATCTTTTCAGAATCAGGACTATCATGAACTCTGTAAATAGATATATTTGGTTGATTATTTATTTTTTGTTGTTCAAAAATAAATTTAGATACTTTTTTATTTGCAAGCAACATAAACTCTTCTATTAATTTGTGAGCATCTTTTCTTTCTTTAATAAAAACATCTATAGGTTTTCCATTTTCGTCTAATTTAAATTTAACTTCTTCTCCTTCTATTATTAAAGCTCCATTTTTAACTCTTTCTTCTTCTAATTTTTTTGCTATTTTATTTAAAGTTTTTAATTCATATTCAAATTCACCTCCATTTTCTAAAATATTTTGAGCATCTTCATATGTAAATCTTTTATTAGAATTTATTATTGCTCTACCATACCATTCATTTAAAATATTTAAATCTTCATTTATAACAAATACGGCACTCATAACTAATCTATCTTGATTTTGTACAAGAGAACATAAATCATTAGATAAAACTTCTGGTAACATAGGTATTGTTCTGTCTACTAAATAAACACTGTTTTCTCTTTTGATAGCTTCTTCATCCATTTTTGAATCTTCTTTTAAGAAAAAAGAAACATCAGCTATATGTATTCCTATTTGATAAGTATTATTTTCTAATTTTTCAAAACTTATTGCATCATCAAAATCTTTGGCATCATTTGGATCTATGGTAAAAGTTGTAATATCTCGAAAATCCCTTCTACCATTTATTCCATTTTCATTAATTTTTTTATCTTCTTCTGTAATACCTCTTTTATGAATAATTTCACTTTCTTTTTTAACATCATCATCATGTTCATCAGAAAATCCTCTTTCAAGAGCAAATGCTAACATTTCTGCATTATTATCTCCAGGTCTACCTAATACTTTTATAACTTTAGCAAAAGGAGATCTTTTGGAATCTTCCCAACTAATAAGTTCAACAATTACTTTATCACCTTCTTTTGCATGCATTATATTTTCTTTTTTTATTATAAAGTCTGTATATGTTTTCTTGTCGTCTGGAATTAAAAAATAAATACCATTTTCTATTTCTAATTTGCCTGCATAAGCATATTTAGCTCTTTCTAAAACTTCTTTTATTCTTCCATAAAATACATCTTCTCCTGTTTTGTCGTTTTTTCTCCTACCTAAAACTTCAACTTCTACGAGGTCGCCATGAAAAGAACAATTTAAATGTTCATGATCTATAAAAATAGTTTCATTTTCGTCAAAAGAAATATCTATTTTTTCATGAGTTTTACTTATTTTAACATAACCATCACCTTTACTTGTTAAACTTAATCTTCCGTGTATTAATTTATACATAATTATTTATACATAATATATCATAAAATTATTTTAAACTTATTTGTCCTAATTCTTCTTTTATTAAATTATTTATTTCTAAATTCATAAGAGTTATTAAAAAATCTGTTTGATTTATATCAAATTTTTTATTTATATTTTGAAATAATAAATCTTTTTCTATATAACCAAAATCAAATATTTCTTTAAAAATAATTTTTTCATTATTTGATAAGTTTTTAACTATATTTTCAAAATTATTTTTATCTATTTTATTTATATTTTTATTTTCTATATTTAAAAGTTCTAAAATATCTGAGCTTGATAAAATAGGAAAAGCTCCTTCTTTTATTAAATTATTTGAACCTTTTGAATTTTCAGAAAAAATAGTGTTTGGTAAAATTCCTAAATTTCTACCATATTCCATAGCAAGTCTTCCAGTAATAAGGGTCCCGCTTTTTTCTTTTGCTTCAACTATAAATACAGCATCTGAAATCATTGCCATGAGCCTATTCCTCATTGGGAAAAAATATTTATGAATTTTAGCGTCATCTTCATGTTCTGATAATAAAAGACCTTCATTTTCAATAATGCTTTTTGCTAAATTAAAGTTTTCTCTTGGTGCAATATAATTTTCACCAAGACCGGAGCCAGGAATTGCTAATGTTTTTATATTATTATCTATTGCTTCTTTGTGTGCTAAAGCATCAATTCCTATAGCTAATCCAGAGACTATTATTATGTTCTCATTAAAAATATTTTTTATCAAAAATGATAAAGCATCTTTACTGTAAATAGAATTATTTCTACTACCTACTATAGTTAAAAGTTTATATTCTTCTCCATTCCAAGTTTTATTTAAAAAATTAAATAAAACTTCTTTATTTTTTGCTTTTAAAAAGATATTTTTAGGAGTGTCTTTTATTTCAAGTAAAGGAGAAAGTAATTTATATTTATTAAAATCTTCTTTTAATATTTTTAATGAAAAACAATTATTCATAATTAAAATTTTAACATAAAAAATCCCATAAAATATGGGATTAGTTTAATTATTGGTTTTTTAATTAATTAACTCAATTAACTTATAAGAAATCATCAAAATTATTGAAGTTAAAAAGATTGAAATAATAAATCTTCTAAAATCAAAATTTAAAAGAGATTCTCTAAACTTTGGATTATTTATAAATACTGTATAAATTAAATCTTCTAAAGCTGTTATTTTTCTTGATCTTAAAACATCTTTAGTATCTAGAGAAACTTTTATTTCTGTTCCTCCAAAGTTATCTTTTATTTCATTTGATTCATTGTCATGAAATTTTATTCCACCATCTTTTCCTTCGCTAATTTTTACTTCTTTGCTTATTTTGTAAAAAAACCAAATTCCAGGATAAAAGTATAAACCTTCTCCAAAAATCATTGAAATCTTTCCAGAAAAATAATTTTCTACCAATCTATAATAACCATTTTTTGTATATACTAATGATGCATATATTTGTATATAGCAAGTTATAGATTCAAAGAAAATATTACTTGGTAATCCTTTAAAAACCATTTTTAATAAATAAAAATAAATAGACCAAGCAAGCAGAAATTTTAAAAAACTTTTTACTTTAAAAAAAGTTATAACTTTTTGATTGTCTTCTAAAAGAGCTTTTATAGTATTTTCACTATCTCTAAAAATAAGATTAATAATAAAAATCATTAATAATAAAACAATAATTTTTACTGTTGCTATTAGCACAAATACCATTAATGTTATTATTGCAAGCAAAGCTAATCCAAAATAAATTAATAGAGACTCCGAGGATTCTTTTTTGTCTGTCATTTAAAAAACTTTTAAAATGTTTAAAAAAATAAGGTTAATATATATAGATTTTGATTGTTATAAAAGAACTTTAATTGTAAAAATACTATCAAATATATTTATTCTTGTCAATTTATATATTTTAGACAAATTAAAAAAGGAAATAACTAGTTTTTAAATTTGTGGACCCTAGCGGATTCGAACCGCTCACCTCCGGAGTGCAAAACCGGCGCTCTACCAAATGAGCTAAGGGCCCAATATTATTCAAAAAAATTATAGCACAAGAAAAATATTTTTCAAAAATAAATTTTCTTTGTGCTCGGGGCGGGACTCGAACCCGCAAGCCGTGAGGCAAAAGATTTTAAGTCTTTCGTGTATACCATTCCACCACCCGAGCAATTAATGTTAATAATATAACATTAAAATTAATTTTTTAAAAGTTTATTTTTTTTATTAATACTATCTTATTTTAAAGAATTCTTTTAATATGATAGAATAATCATTAGAAAAAGAAAAAAGGTGCGATGGCGAAGAGGCTTAACGCTGCGGTTTGCAAAACCGCCACTCGCGGGTTCGAATCCCGCTCGCACCTCAAAATTTATAAAATATTTATGTGCTATAATTTTATTAAATTAAAATTGAGCTATTTTTATGTATTTAAAATCAATTTCTATACAAGGATTTAAAAGTTTTGCAAAAAAAGTAATTATTGATTTAACATCAAAAGTCACGGGAGTTGTAGGTCCAAATGGTTCTGGTAAATCAAATGTTGCAGAAGCTATTAGATTTGTACTTGGCGAACAAAGTATGAAAGGACTTCGTTCTAAATCTGGAAGTGATTTAATTTTTAAAGGTTCTACAAAATTATCACCCTTATCAAGAGCTGTTGTTTCTATATTTATAGATAATAAACAAAAAGTAGAAAATAAACATTTAGATAATAATTCTATACTTATTAATTTTTTAGAATTAGATGAAATAATTTTAAGTAGAGAAATATATTCAGATGGTCAAAGTGAATACCTTATAAACAATACAAAAGTAAGATTAAAAGATGTGCAAGAATTACTTGCTATGGCGAATATTTCAGCTAGTGGACACACTATTGTAAATCAAGGTGAAGCAGATAGAATTCTACTTTCAAATAATATAGAAAGAAGAGAAATGATTGAAGATGCTCTAGGACTTCGTATTTATCATATTAGAATTAAAGAAGGAGAAAAAAAGCTTGATAAAGTTAAAACTCATTTAAGTGAGATAGAATTGATGAGAAAAGAAAATCTTCCTCATTTAAATTATTTAAAAAAACAAGTAAAAGAACTTGAAAAAAGAGAAGAAGAAATAAATTCGCTTTCAGATATGTTGAAAGTATATTTGTATAAAGAAAATATAGATATAGAAAAGAAAAAGAAAGAAATACATAATGATGGTATTGAAAATAGAATTACAAATCTTGAAAAAGAACTTCACATACTTTTAGAAGCTGAAAAAATTAAAGAAAATAATAATAATAATAAAGAAAACCATAATACAAAAAAAAATAAATTTGAAAATGAAATAAAATCTTTAATTCAAAAAATAGATTCATTAAATATTGAAAAAGAAAATATTTATAAAGAAATTTTAAATCTTGATGTAGAGATAAAATTTTTAACTAAAAAAGAAGAAGAAATAAAAAATAAAAAAAACTTAGAAATTGAAAAAGAAAAAATTGAAAAGTATTTTATAAATAAAAATGATTTTCATAATTTTGAAAATGATAGAGAAAATATTTGGAAAGATATTTTCAATTCCTCTAATTCACAAAAATATAATGAGCTTTCAGAATATCTCAAAAAAGCAAATATAGAAGAAAAAGAATTTTTTATTAAAATTAAAAATATAAATCCATTAGAAGTTTCTGATAAAGAGAATGTAGAAAGTGATAATTTTGCTTTAGAAATAAAGTCATTAAATACAAAAAAAGAAGAGAAAAATTCTTTACTATTTAATCTTGATAAAGATATAAAAGAATTAAATGAGAATAAAAATAAATTGAGTGAAGAATTAAATAATTTAAAATCAAAATCTGTAGAAAAATCTTTTAGACTTGATAATGATATTCTGCAAGCAAAGCTTAACCTTGAAAAATTATATTCTCAAAAAGAGAGTATTAAAATGAAAGAAGAAAATCTTAAAAATCAAGAAGAAAATTTTGAACATATTACTCGTGATATGGTGATAGTGCTTGGGACTAATACTTTTAAATATAGATCTTTTAATGAGGAAAATATGACAGAACTTGAAAGAAACTTTTTAAATATGCTACAAAATGATTTATTGCGAAAAATAGAAAGAAGTAAAATGAGAATAGAAGAAACAGGTGTTGCAAATGCTGGCGATGTAATGGAAGAATATAAAACTCTTTCTGAAAGAGATGAATTTTTAACTCATGAAATTACTGATCTTGAAAGCTCAAGAATAAATCTTGAAAACTTAATCAATGATTTAAAAAATACTTTACTACTAGACTTTAATGCAGGGCTTGAAAAAATTAATTTAAATTTTAATAAATACTTTAGTGAAATATTTGAAGGAGGTAATGCATCACTTGCTATTGAAAAGAAAATAAAAAAATTAAATGAAGAAAATCTTGATGAAGAAGAGAATAATGAGCCTGGTATTGAAATAGCTGTAAACTTGCCACAAAAGAAAGTGAAGGATTTACAAATGCTTTCTGGTGGAGAAAGAGCTCTCTCCTCTATCGCTTTAATATTTGCTATGAGCTCTATAAATCATCCGCCATTTATGGTGCTTGATGAAACTGACGCTGCTCTTGATGAAGCAAATGCTCGCAAATACGGCAAAATGGTCCGTAAACTAGCAGAGAATTCTAAATTACTAGTAATAACTCACAATCGCGAAACTATGAATCAATGTGATGTGCTTTATGGGGTAACAGTTGGAGCTGAAGGTTGCTCAAAATTACTTTCAATTAAATTTGATGAGGCGACAGAATATGCGAAGTAAAT
>CAZZNF010000019.1:0-7784 GCA_964655555.1 uncultured Candidatus Saccharibacteria bacterium
TCGCATTATTTTTCGCCGCTACATATTTTGGTGTATGGGGAGCGATAATAGTAGCTATTATTATGAAGTTTATGAATAGTATTGTATACACTATAGTGGTGTATAATAAGAGTTAGATAAATTTATTATGATTGATTATAAAAATAAAAGTACAATAGACGGATCTTGTAAAGAATATCTTTTTTGGCATAATGTATCTTTAAAGTATTTAGACTATAAAAAGAAGGATGTCTTAGATATTGGTTGTGGGGCTGGTGGGTTTTTAAATTTCATAAAAAATAACTATAATTCAAATGTTATAGGGATTGATCCAAATTTTAATAATATCAAAGAGATAGAATCCCAAAGTATAAAAGGGTTTGTTGGATATGCTGATGAAATGTTAAATGAAAGTCAATTAAAAAATAATTTTGATATAGTAACTTCTTTTGAAGTGTTGGAACATGTTTATAGTTACAAAGATATTTTTATTCCAGCATTTTCTTTTTTGAAAAATGGTGGAATTTTTTGTGTTTCTACTCCAAACGCTTTTCATGCTTTAAGATTATTTTCTATGTTTTTTGGTGATCATAGAGATTCTTTAATAGATCCTACTAGATCAGACGAGCCAGAACATGTAAGGTTATATTCATACAATATGATGAAAAGAGCTTTTGAAAAATCTGGATTTAAAAATATAAAAATTTTTGGTATATTAAAATTATTAGATAAAGAGATAATATTAAAAAATAAAATTCTAATAAATTACTTTGCGCAACATTTAGTTGGTATAGGAAATAAATAAAAAATATGAATAATGTACAAAGTGAAAAATTAATAATAAAAGCTTTAAAATCAGACTCATTACATAAAATCTCGAGATTTTTTAGAATTATTAAAAAACCAGAGATATTTTTACCATATACTTTTTATTGGATATTCGCAAAAATATTTTTCCCAATAAAAGTAAATTATAAAACTCTTTGGGGCGATAAAATGAGATTTTATATTCCAGAAGGAAATGAGATTTATAGTTATGGTTTTTTTGAAGTCTATCTTTTTAATTTCTTTTTAAATTTTGTAAGAGAGGGTGATATTATTGTAGATATCGGTGCACATGTTGGGATATATACAAAATTGGCTTCAAGACTTGTACTAGATAGTGGAAAAGTATATTCTTTTGAGCCGACAACTAGGACTTTCAACTCCCTTAGAGAAAATACAAAGCATGAAAAAAATATTATAATAAATAATTTTGCTTTGTTAAACGAAGAAAGGGAAATTTCATTTGAAGATTATGGCCCAGCTTTTAGTGTTTTTAATACTTTTGAAAAAAGAAAAAGCGTAGATTATCTTCCAGAACCAAAGACTTATAAAGTAAGAGCTATAAGATTAGACGACTATTTTAATAAAAATAAAATAGATAGATGTGAATTTATAAAAATAGACGCAGAAGGTGCGGAGAGTTTAATATTAAAAGGTATGGATTATATTTTAGAAAATATAAAACCAGTCGTCAGTATTGAGGTCGGAGGTGGAGAAGAATGGGAGAAAAATAATCAAGATTCTATAAAATATTTAATTGATAAAAATTATCTACCTTATAAATTAGATGAGTTAGGATATTTACACAAACATGAAATACAAGAAATATATTTGTATGACAATATTATTTTTATACACAGAGATAAATTGGATACTGTAAGAGATCTCATTAAAGATTAAAATATTTATGAAAACTATTCGTATAACACCTGGCCTTGGAAATCAAATGTTTCAATATGCTTTTTTATTAAATTATAAATTAAGAGGAGAAAAAATATCTTTTGATATATCTCCATGCCTGCATAGTAAAAAACATAACGCTTTTGAACTTGAAAAAATTTTTGGAATTAAAGAGCATATTTTGACAATTTTTGAAAAAGTAAAAATAAATGGCCCATATTTTTATATCAAAGAAAGAGAAATTACTTTTATAAAATTAATAAATAAAATAATTCAAAAATTATTTGGAGAAAAATTTATTTTAAATACGAATAAATATATTATAGAAAAAGAAGCAAATTTAGAAAATAATTTTAATCAACAATATCTAAATTTGAAAGGAGATAAATACTTTTCTGGGTATTTTTGTAGTTCAAAATATTTTGAAGATATAAAAGATGAGGTAAAAAGAGTTTTTACATTTCCTAAAATAAAAGCAGAAGATAAAAATAATTTTGATATTTTAGAAAAAATAAAAAACAGTGAATCTATTTCTATACATGTAAGAAGAGGGGATTATGTAAATACAAATCTTGATGTTTGTAATAAAAATTATTTTGAAAAAAGTTTTAGATATATTCAAAATATTTTAATAGAAGAAAGAAATATTTTAAAAGAAAATATAAAAGTATTTATTTTTTCTGATGATATAAATTGGTGTAAAGATAATTTTAATTTTGTAAATGATTTTGAGGTAAATTATGTAGATTGGAATAAAAAAGAAAACTCTTATAAAGATATGCAGTTAATGAGTGAGTGTAAGCATAATATAATTTCAAATTCCACTTTTTCATGGTGGGCAGCATGTATGAATCAAAATGAGCCTAAAATTGTGATTTCTCCAAAGTGGTGGACTTCAACTATATTGATGAGCCATTTTAGATGTGTAGAAGGGTGGGAGCTGGTTTAATTATTATTTAGACATTAAACTCTTTTCAATATCTTTATAGTGATTTTTAAATATATGTCCTGTGTCCCATGCTATATAATTTAATTCGGACAAAAACTCTGTAATAAACATTGCGGAGGGGCCCAATGATATCATAAATAGAGAATTGTTTTTTTCTAATTTTTCTTTATTTATTGTTTCTAAAATTCTCTTTTTTATTTTTTCTATTTTAGAAAAGGCGCCATGAGGTTCTCCGCATTCTATAAAAAATGTATTCACTCCAAGTTTTATATTTGAAAGGCTTTTTGTATTTCCAGTCACTATTATTATATTTTTATTTCTTATGTAATTTGATATTAGATCCCAGTTTATATTTTTGTGATGATTTATCATAAACACACTACCACTACCATATAATTCATTTTCATTTAAATATTTCCATGCAAACATTCTGGTTTCTGTATGCATATTTTTATCGTTTAACTCATTATTTATTTTTGAAAATATAAGTGGTATTGGAGTCAAAGCCATTATGTAATTTTTGTTTTTAGATAATAGTATTCTTTCAATTTCAATTTTAATTTTTTTAGAATATTTTTGTGACCAAGAATTTCCATAAAATATTCCACCTCCAGCCAATAATCCAAATTCTCCATCATTTAATCTAATTATAGATTTATTGTTTTCTATAATATATTTCAATGTCTCAACTTCATTAAGCTGTTTTATATTTTTATATTTTTCTTCATAATTAAAAGAAGATTTTTTGTAAAATAATACTCTCTTTATATAATAAAAAATATAAAATGGATTGTATATAAGCTGTTTAATTCTTACTAAAGGATAAATTTTTTTCATTTATTTTTTTAAATAGTTAATGACTATATCTTTAATTCTTTCCGCTGCTTTTCCGTCTCCATAAGGTGATACACCTTTAGATACAGATTTATAATAATTTTTATTATCCAATAATTTATATACTTCTTTTTTTATTTTGATTTTATTATGTCCAACTAACTTTGCTACACCAAAAGATATAGCTTCCGGTCTCTCTGTATTTTCTCTTAATACTAATACGGGAATACCTAATGCTGGAGCTTCTTCTTGCACCCCACCACTATCTGTTAATATAATGTGACTATCTTTCATTGTTTTTATAAAATCAAAATAATCCAAAGGTTCTATCAGTTTTATATTTTTTATATTTGATAACTTTTCTTTTGCTATTTGTTTTACATTTGGGTTTGGATGTACAGGGTATATGATATTTATATTAGGTCTTTCATTTGCAATTTCTATCACAGCATCGAAAATCTCTTTTATTGGTTCACCAAAACTTTCTCTTCTGTGGCAAGTTAAGAGTATATTTTTAATCTTTCTGTCTTTCTTATTTTTTATAGTTTTTGATATCTTTAAGAGACTGTCTATAACTGTATTTCCAGTTACAAAAACATTATTTTTAATATTTTCTTTTTTTAAATTCTTTTTTGTTAATTCTGTAGGACAGAAATGCAATGTTGTGATACTGGAGACCAGTCTTCTGTTCATTTCTTCTGGGAACGGGTTATATATATTGTCTGTTCTGAGCCCAGCTTCAATATGTCCTATTGGAATTTTTAAATAAAATGCAGCAAGTGATGAAGCTAATACTGTACTTGTATCTCCTTGCACTAAAATCATGTCTGGTTTTATTTCATTTAATTTTTCATAAACATTGCTCAGTACATTATTTTGTATATCTATCAATGTTTGATTTTGTTTCATTATATCTAACTCTATATCAGGTTTTATTTTAAATAGTTTAAAGATTTGTTCTAAAAGTTCTTTATGTTGACCAGTTGAAACAGTGATCAGTTTTATGTTTCTATCTTTCTTTAATAAAGAAACTAATGGAGCCATTTTTATAGCCTCTGGCCTTGTTCCTACTATTGCAACTATTTTATATTTTTTCATATTTTATTTTAATTTATTATGATATTTTAATTTATATAAAACTTTATTATATAACTTTTTCCAATCAAAAATAGAATAATAAATTACTTTAAGAAACATTTGAAAGTATCTTTTTGGTTTATTTTTTGATGGTTCCCATGTGGCATTAAAATGATGTCTGGTATAGCATCCTTCTGGGATATTATAGCCATATTTTGTAGCATTTGCACAAAATACATAATCTGGGTATACGTGTAAATCTTCTTTACCAACCTGGTATAGATTATTTTTCTTAATATTATATTTATTACACATAATACTTGTAATAGGCCATACATTCGCAGTATAATCTATTTTTCCATTTTCTATAAAATGCTTGTTATTGTAATAACTAAGTAAATCATTAATCCAAGTATGATTTTTTATAGAGCCCATTATTGCTGTTATAGGAAATTCCGGGCTTTCAAATCCTGTAAAAGCCTCATGCTCTAAAAAGATATCTATAGGTTTATATATTTCAAGATCTGAATCAACATAAACCCCCCCATACTCTTTTAATGCAAATAGCCTTATATAGTCTGAAACAAAAGCCCATTTTTTCAATCCATAAGATTCTTTAGTGTATTGATGTGAGTTTATATCAAAATTATTTTCATTCCATTCTTTTATTTCATAGTCTGGACAATATTTTTTCCAACTCTCAATACATCTTAAGACTAATGGTGGTTTTGGCTTTCCTCCGACCCAAACAAAGTGTAAAATTTTAGGTATTTTTTGCATATTTTTTATTTTATATATTATACAATATTTTATTATAAAGCAGATATACTATCCAGTGTACTATTTTTATGATATATTATTTTATAAATGAAAACAATGAACGATTTTTATACTGACGGTGAATATTTAAAAAATAACCCGGAATGGGATTCTGCTGATGCTCCTTGGAAAGTAAACCAGTTGTTTAATTTATTATATAAAAATAATATTTTAGAAAAAATAAAAAGTATATCAGAAGTTGGTTGTGGGTCTGGTGATATAATGGTAAATCTATCTAGAAAAATGAGAGAGAAAGATATAGAATATTTTGGTTTTGATATATCTCCTGATGCTATAAATATTGCAAATAAAAATAAAGAAAAAAATAAATTAAATAATTTTGAATATAAGATTTTAAGTATTCCGGATATTAAAAGCGATTTACTTTTATGTATAGATGTATTTGAGCATGTCGAAAACCCATTTGAATTTTTGAGAAACATAAAAGATAAGGGAAAATATAAAATATTTAATATTCCGCTAGATTTATCTGTACAGTCCTTACTTAGAGAACATATTATTCTCTCTCAAAGAAAAAGAGTTGGGCATGTGAATTATTACACAAAAAATTTAGCATTAGAAACTTTAAAAGATTGTGGTTATGAGATAATAGATATTAAATATGGAGAGTGGTATAAACATTATCTAGCAGATTCTTTTGTAACTAAAGTAGTTAATGTTTTTAGAAATTTTTTGATGCCAATAATTCCAGATTTCTGTGTAAAATTTTTAGGCGGGTCTTCTTTGATTGTGTTAGCAAAATAGTGTTTTAATAATATTCAATCAATGATTTTATTTTTCTTAAAAGAATAATAGTTAAAATCTTAAAATTGAATAAATATTTTTTATTATTTAATATTTCTTTCCACAATATTTTTGTATTTTTCTTATATTTATTTTTTAATTCATCAGTGAGCCCTCCTTCAAGATATCCACCTGATATTGTAGAATTTATATTTCTATATATTATATAAAATGGAATTTGAATAAAGAAAAACCATTCTTCACCATTTTTTATTTTTTCTGAAAATTTGTATTTTGTTGCTATATCCTTTTTTATAATATGTGTAGCATCACCAGATATATTTTTAAAAATTAAATAATCACAGAAATATGAAAAATCTTTTTTGTTTTTATATTTTGGTTTTATATTTGTAATAGTCTCTAGATTTTCTTTAACTCTATTTGTAGTGAGCCAATTTATATTTTCTTTTTTTAATTCTAGATTTATTTTTTCTATTGCATCTTTATTTAAATAATCATCATCGTCTAAAAAGATAATATAATCAGAATCGGGTGAGATATTTTCTAATGCAAAATTACGGCTATAATTTACGCCCATATTTTCTTTATTTTTAAAATATTTTATTCTTTCATCTTTTAAAATATTACTATTTTCTATACTAGAATAATTAAAATCAGGGGAGTCATTTATTATTATCATTTCCCAATTTATATAATCTTGTTCCAAGACACTTTTTATAGCACGCATTAATTCATTCGGTCTCTTATAAGTTGGTGTAATTATAGAAAATTTCATAATTTTTAATATTTTATTCCATTTTTAATATTTTTTTAATTTTATTTTTTATACCAAGTTTTTCTGTGATAATTTTAATGTTTTTGTATAAACCGATTTTTTTAATAATTTTATTAAGTGGATGACCCCAACTATAATTCCATAGATGTACAGCATAGCTTTCTTTTGGTGCGTTATTATAATTAAATTTTGAAATATTGTTAGCATCAAATGGATAGAAATTTATAGATTCAAATATTTTTATTGTATTAATATTTATTATATTTTCTATTTTTATATAATTATTAAATATTTTTGTCATTATTTTTGGTATAGGCTCTCTATTTAATTCTTTTTCATAATATTCTATTAACATTTTAATATATATATTATTTTTATTACAAGCTATCATACCAGCACTAATATTTTCTTCATCTTCTTTTCCTAAAATTAATTCATAATTATTTTCTATAAAATCATCAAAGCTTTTTAAAACATACATATCAGTATCAAGATATATTCCACCATTTTCATACAAAGCCTTTAGTCTTACAAAATCAGAGACAAAAGCCCATTTTTTATTTTGATATGCAAGACGAGTATATTCAAAATCATTTATATTAAAATTTTCTTCATTCCATTCTTTTATTTCATAATCCGGCATTATATTTTTCCAACTCCCAATACATTTTAAAACTAAATCTGGTTTAGGATTTTTTCCAAACCAACAATAATGAATAATTTTAGGTATTTTATTTTCCATATATTTTTTATTATAATATTTTATATTCTTTTATATAAGGCTCTATCTTTTTTGTATTTTTATCTATTTTTAAAATATTGTCTCTATCTTTTTTATTTTCAAATAAATATAAAGCATAG
>CAZZNF010000020.1:0-7766 GCA_964655555.1 uncultured Candidatus Saccharibacteria bacterium
CACTAGTATGATGTTGAATTTTTGGAATATTCTTTCTAGAAAGAAGTTGTAAAACTTTTTCTCTTTGTGATTCAGTTATTAGTCTTGGTAAATTATTATCTAATTCATATCTCTCACCTCCATAAAAGAAGAATCCAGCATATACAGGGTCCTTAAGTATTTCATAAATACGAGACAGGGTTATCAACTGTCCACCAATCCTTTTTCTTTTAACTGTTTCCAATTTCAATTCTTCGACTGCATATTTATATAATTTACCAGCTGAATAGTTTCCTGTTAAAAATAATTCAAATAATTTTTTAATTTTCCAAATTCTTTTTTCATCTACCATCCAATTTCTATTTCCTTTTTCTTCGGTCCTATCATTTAGAAATCCTAATGTAGCCACTCCGTGGGGGACACCCATAGAAGCTTTTTTAGTTTGTCCTCTTTTTACATTCACAGATAAATCTTTAACAAATTGTTTACCCTGTCCAAATTCTACAGACATTAACAAAACATTATCAGATGGATAATAAACTTTATCGTGAGTTATTATTGCTTTCAATACTCCAGAACTAATTAAATCAATAAGCATTCCTCCTTCTGTCATATTTCTAGCAAGTCTATCCAATTTCCAACATACGATAGAATCAATCGTTCCTTTCTTTATCATTTCTATCATTTTCATAAATTCTGGTCTCAGAAATTCTTTCTTTGCTGATTTTGATTCTATAAAAACTTCTACAAATTTTGGTAGTTTATAGAAATTAGCTATTCTCTCAGCTTCATCTTTTTGAGAGCCGATCGATAGTACCTGCTTATCTTCACTCTCTGAAGATTTTCTATTATAGTTGCAGGGTTTTAACGTTGTGAAATCTAATTGTGAATAATTCATATTTTTAATTTATAAACAAAAATGAGATAACGACACTTACTTTGAGTTGCTACACCAAAAGGGGTCATTATCTCGTTATTATTTACAAAAACACTTTTTAAATTTATTGTGTTTTTATAATTATTATTTCCTTTCAGTGTAGCTTTGTTATTTTAACACATTTTTATTTTTTGTTTAACTTTTCGCTTTCTTTTTTAGCTATTAGTACTCTTTTTATATTTTCACTTAACATTTTTGAATAATTATAATTTTTTAATAATTTATCTGCTCGCACTTCAAGCATTTCACTTCTATATTGTTTTTTTGTTTTATACATATTTATCACTTTTGGTGAGTTGGTAAGAAAAAGGCTTTGTCTTTATATCTTTTATATAAAAACTTTAATAATTTATGTGGTTCTTTATTTAATTTCATCTCTATTAACTCTTTTACGAGCATCACTCTCGGAGCCGTTGTATAAGTTTTAACTTGATATTATAAAATCAGATAATCAAGTAATAGTTTCTAATGTAGTCTGCGGACAGTCGATATAGCTTTTTCTGATACAAAATACGAGACTGCTATTATATTTTGTTATCTATACCTCTTTTTGATATGTTGAGGTCTTTTTTACCACCTCAACCTTTTGAAATTAAATAAAGATCGTTTTTATAGAGTAAGGTTTCATTCTTAACTCTAATATATTTATTTTTTTATATAAGCATATTAGAATTAATAATGATACAAAACTCAGTCTTTCTATTTTTTGTTGTTTGTGAGTTAAAATCACTTTTACAGAGTCTTATTTTTTAAGTGTTTTTAGGATAAGTTTGTTATTCTAAAAAGTTCTTGATAAATCATTTCTACTTCTTCTTTACTGTAATCATTTTTATCTACTAACTCATTAAAATTTTTAGATAATTTAATCATTGAATATTTTTTACCTTTGATCACATTTGTGAAGTTTATAAAATCTGAAAGGTTTTTATTCTTAGACTTTTGTTTTTTAAAATCTGATTTTATTGACATATTTTTTGTTGTTTATATTTATATTTAATTTTTAAAGCTTCTGCTAATTCACATAAAAGAAACAAACCGATTTCATTTAACTCTTCATTGGTTAAATCAAATGAGCTACCATATTGTTTAATAAGCTCATTTTTTAAATCTTGGATTGCTTTATCTGTTAATTGCATTCTTATATTATGTCTTTAATAAGCAATTGTCGGTCGTTATCGGTAATAAAAAAAGAACCTTATAAAATAAAGTTCTTTTGAATAAAAATTGAGTTTTACACAGAGAAATTGCTAATTATTATTAAAAATAATCCCACGACGATACTTAACACTAATAAGAGGTTTATTATTTTTTTCTTTCTCTTTTATCTTTAACCCAACTCCTTCTGTATGTGAAGTTGCATATTTTCTAATTTTTTCTATTATTTTTTCGCTACTAAACCCTTTAAATTTTTTTTCTTCAGAAAGTATTTTAGTTAAATCTTTGTAAGTTATTTCTCCACTTTTACCATTTAATATATTATATATATTTCGTAAGATTATATAGCCATAAGAATCAGACTGTATGTTTAGTCTACTTCCATTATATAAAAACACATCTTGTTCTAGTATTAGATAACGATTTTTCTTTTCTATAACTTCTTTTATTTCGCTCACAGCTGTTTCAAATTCTAAACCAGGCATAAAAGTTCTTTCTGCATAATTTTCACTACCTGCAGCAAAACCATTAAGATAAAAAACCGGATTGTTTTGTAAGTATTCTTCTTCTTGTTCTTTGTTTATATCTCTATACAGTGGATTTATGCACAAAAGAGCCCAAGATATAATATCTGAATTATCTAATCCTTTTATTTCATATTCTGGAGTCGGATAATGACCAATCCCTCCTCTTTTTAATTGTTTTAATAAGGTAAGAGTGTCTTTAAGTAAAGCATCGTCAAATTTAGAAAGACATTGTATACGTTCTTCTTTATTTCTTGGGAGAAGTTCACTCTTTGGTGTAGCATTTTTCATATTTCATAATTATACCAAAATAAGGTATAATTTGTATACAATTAAATATGAGACCTAACCCTAAAGATTTTCTTTAGGTATGGTCGTAAATCCCAACGAAGATACTGAACCATACGTTCAGCGACTCTTCGTTGGGTCATATCTGGAAACGGATATGGGGCCGCAAGGTCTAGCTGGCGTGTGGTTCAGTGTCTTATATACACATGCTAGCCATTATCAGCTAGTTTTTATTTTATATGAAACTTCTACTAGAAATAATAATATATATACTCAGATTTGTGATTGGTGGAATTATGCTTTTATTGCCTGGGTATGCAATTGCAACATTCGCAATTTATCTCTTTTCTCTTATGTCGTTATCTTTTTTTAATTTAAATGATTATTTTTATTTATTTGGTTTAATTTATAAAATACCTGCATTTGAAAAATTAATCTTCCTGACTATTTCAATAGGTATCACTTTTTACCTTTATGAGAAAACCAGATGGGGTGAATTAACAAAAAAGACATTTTCTTTTGGTTGTAATAATTATTTTGATTAACTAATAAATATATGTCAGAAATCATAAAAGGTGAAATAACTTGTCCTAAATGTAGCAATACTCAAGGATGTTCTTCGTATTCAAGTATTAATGTTAGTCTCAGCCCAGAGTTAAAGAGTAGGTTTTTGTCAAATGAGTGGAATCTTTTTAGATGTGATCATTGCGGAGCTTCAATACCAATAGTTTCAGATATGATGTACCACGATATGGTAAATCAATTTATTGTTTGGTATATCCCCAATGGTGATGTTGATCAAAAAGTACAATCTCTAAATAAATATAATCACTTACTAGGTGAAGGAGGTTATTTGGCAAGACCAATAATAGTAAAAAATAGAGAGGACGCAATTTTAATGGTTCATCTTTGTGATAAGAATGGCCCGCCAATATCTAAAGAAAAAGAAAGAGATTATTTTGAAATGATTAAGGCAATGAGAGATTTATATGAAAATACTTTAAATCATATTAAACAGTATCCTACGCTAAATAAATATCAGCCAGAAATCATATTAAAGACAGTTAAAAAACTCCAAGAAAAGTATCCGGATATGACCGAAGAACAATGTTTGCTTAATTTAGAAATGGATCTATCTGAGCAGGAGCAACTTGCTACAGGTAAATAATATACGTATGAAAAAAGAAACTAAAAAATGTTTATGTACTAATCCTTTATGCGCTAAATGTTTGGCTATAAATTGTGAGGATGATAATTGCTCGATTCATTCTAAAGAAGGGAAAACTAAATGGAAGGAAAGAATTAATAATAATAAAAAGTAATTTCTAGTTTTACTCCTGCCAACTAAACTTAACTTCGTTATCTTCATTAAGTTCATCGAGAATCTGTCCCATTGATTTGGTGGAAGCAATATCAGCTTCCATATTAGGCTTTCCAAATGCACGATTAAGTAACATTTCTATAACACGAGGGTCTGGCTTTCCTTTATTACCAGTTAAAGCTATTTTGATTTGTGCATCGATTAGTTTGTCTGCTTTTTCTAGTATTTTAGCTTGTACTTCTTTATAGACCTCCTCTTTTAGTAGAGTAGATTTTCTTTTACCGTGTTTGCCTATAAAAGGACTCTTAAGAGCCTTTTCTAAGGCTTTATGTTGTATTTGTGGTTGTTTGGCAAATGTATTCATTTTTATATTATAACAAGAAATGAAACCTATTTAAAGCTATTAAAACTAAGACTTTAAAGAATCGTAAAAAAATGGCCAATAAGATACTTTTGGGCTATAATAGTTTATGTACAAAGCCTAATTTATAAGTCAAAAGAATAGGAATCTGGTATACATTAATTATATGTCTATAAATATTTATATAAAAGATAAGGAGATTATTTTAAAATACGAAACTAACCCGGAGTGGTTTGAACAAAAAAGAATAAAAGACCAGAAAAATATAATAGTTAGTATAGGAAGAAATGAATTATTTACTTTTCATTATAATGATTATCTTATAGAATTAACACATAAAAATATAAATATAAAAAATTCACAAGATATTGAACTAGAAGAGTATTATTTTGTTCTTGGAACACGGCAAGATAATAATTATTTTTTAATTGAAGGTAGAAAGTTAAACATAAAACAAAATGTTTATCTTCATAAAGATATTAATATAAATAAAAAGTTTTTTTTAGGGGTAAAAAATGTCGGTATTTTTGAAAAAATAGGAAACTTTTTATATTTAAACGATAATAAGAGTGATATTTATATTGGAGGAAATTATGAAAATAATATTTCAGAAAAGACATTTTTAGAAATAGTAAAGAAATTACCAAACGATTATGAATTGGAAAAGTATATAGAAAATAGATACGCTGTAGTTTTAAGTAATTATTTTAATTTTTCAAATAATATATTTGAAAAATATGAAAAATATTTAAATAAAAGAGAAAGTATTATAGATAATAATTTAAATAAAACGATTAAAGAGCCGGAGATTGAAAAATATAAATTAACACTAGAAAAGTTAAGAGAAATGCTTCAGAATGAAGATAAGTATATTGAGAATCAATGGCAATATGAGATATTGGATATTATTTTAATTTTATTCCCAAAATATTTATATGCTTTTAAAGAAGCTCCTGTAAGGGATTCATACGAAGAAAAAAATAGAAGAATAGATATTATTTTAATAGACTACAATGGAAATGTAGATTTGATAGAAATAAAAAGACCAAGAGGTAAAAGTATTATGTCTGAAAGGACTTACAGGGGAAATTATTTACCACAAGAAGAGTTGTCTGGTTCAATAATGCAAGCAGAAAAATATATTTATCATTTAAATAAGTCTGGAAAAAGTGGAGAAGAAAAATTAAATCGTAGATATAAAAGTGAAATAATGTCTACTATTAGAATTAAGATTAAAAATCCACATTCCATTATGATAATGGGCAGAGAAAATAATATGTCCGACAGGCAAAAAGAAGATTTTGAAATAATAAAAAGGAAATATAAAAATGTTATTGATATTATCACTTATGATGATCTATTAAATAGATTAACAACCGTAATCAAAGCTTGGGAAGGTAAATAATTAAGTATTTAATTATCCACAAATTGCCTTGATTTTTGTATTATACACGTGTATAATACATATACTCATTTACCTAGTGTAAATTATAGCGAAAGTTATAAAGAGTTCTTGGAACGCCCGCCCGGGCGTTCCTTGCTTTTTATTTTAGTGATTTATTTTGAGAATAGATTTTGTAATCTCTCAAATGTTTTTTCTTTTGACCTGTATTATCTACATATATAGAGCTTATTATTAAAAATCCATTTTTTAATTCCTCTAATATTACTAAAAAATCTTGTTTTTTTAAAAAAAGAAAAGTTCTTTTTACCCATTTTCCTTTAGGGTTACGAGTTTCTTTTTCCCATGCTAAGACCTCTTGTTTGTTACTGTTCTCTATCACTAATCTAATCCATCCTATTCTTTCACATCTCCTTAAGCAGGTATTTCTTTCTCTTGTAATTTTATCTTCTTCAGTTGTTATATGCATAAACCCATTAGGCTTTCCATTTTCATCATTTTTATTGTATAAAACATTTTTATTTTTAAATAAAGGTCTTTTATCTATAAAATCTTTTTTAAAAATAGAAAAAACATTTTCTAGATATAATTCAACATTGCCTTCAAAATCACTCAGCTTTATTAAGGGACATAGCCAATCCGGTATTTCATCAGTCATGTAGTTTTATGTATTTTGGCTTTTCCAATAGAATAGATTAGTTTTTTCTTCTCGTAAAAGTGTTGTTTTGGTCAGATCGTATCCTGATCTCTCTTTTATTCTATTTACTATTTCTTTTTTTGCTCGACTAGACACATCTATACGATTTAAAAATTGTATAGCCCCTATAAGAATGTCGCATAATTGTAAAATTTCTATCTCATTTGAATGTACAATTTGAATATTTTTTATTACACTACCGCCAAAATCATACATATCATTACACAGTATTTTATGTAGCTCTTTAACTTTTTTACCACCTATAGTATCTTTTATATCAAGATATATATAATAGTCATCTTTTGGGTCAAAAATTTTACTTAAAAGCTCAAAATACATCTTGTAATAAAAGGTATTATGATTGCTATTGTATGCTGTATGATTAAGATTTTTTTTATCTATTATAATCGCTCTAAAGTGCAAATAACTAGTATCAAAGAAATAATCTATTACATCTAAATAAAAATCTAGTTTATTAGGGGAGACCTTAACCCATTTAACTTCAGTTTTGCTAGATATTTTATGTTTAGCTTTTATTTCTTTAAGTCTTTTATTTATATACGGGACTTTTTCCTTTTCGCAATATAGAGAACCTAAAACCATTATATTAGATCCTTTACTTTCAAGGTGATTACTTTCATCACAATATATATTATATGTGCTCATATTTTTTTAATTATTATAACAAATAAAGTTTACAAATAAAAATTATATAAAATATATTTTATTTATAGTCAAATACAAATGGATTTATTAATCATCTCTACTCTATTATTTATAGATTTCCGAACATTATACTACACTCGTAGTCTGTGATGATTGTAACTATTGTGAAGATTAAATAAATATTAGGAATATATCGTAAATTATAGAGACAGAGGGTTTTTGGACATTATAGAGTTTGTTTATTTTCCGGATAATATTAAAGCTAAGTATTCTAATTTTTTATATATTTTGGTGTAGAAGCTCATATGACAAGTTCACAAATACACAATAAAAGGCTTCGTCAATCAAAACGAAGTTTTTTGTTTATGATAAAAAATTAAATTTATGATAAAATGATAACTAAATATATGTCAGCGATAACGAATACTGGAGAAAA
>CAZZNF010000021.1:0-7242 GCA_964655555.1 uncultured Candidatus Saccharibacteria bacterium
ACACTTTAATTATATTATTAATTGAAGTGTTGCGATTAGTTGTTGAACTCGGGAAATACAAATTTTGTATTTATTTTTTTTATGTTATAATTGTTTTTATAAATTATTGGGCCCTTAGCTCATTTGGTAGAGCGCCGGTTTTGCACTCCGGAGGTGAGCGGTTCGAATCCGCTAGGGTCCACTGTAACGGATTCTGTGTCTAAAAACATGGATTTAACATTGAAAATACTGGCTACTTCTACGGTTTCAAATTTTTCATTTTTTAATTACTTTATTTTTATAAAATATACTATAAATAGTTTTGGAGAAAAAAGTAATATTTATGATATTATATGTTTAATAAATATAAAATATATGGGAAAAGAAACTAGTGATTTTATGGAAAAAATAAGAAGACAAGCATTAGAAGAGCAAACAATACAATTGTTTTATATGACTACAAAAGGATACATAATGAGAGTTATAATAATCGCTTCTGGAATAGTTGGTATATTTATTTATCATAGTTGGAATATAAATATTATATTATCATTGATTTTAGGATATATTACGTATATTGTAGTAGGATTAATTATTGATACATTAATTGGGAAAATTTTTAGAGTAGATAAACAAATTAGTTGGTTGCAAAATACTACGGATGGTAATAAGTTCTTAGAAGAAAAAGGGTCTAAAAAAGAAGATATAAATGATTTTAAAAAAGATCTTAACTTATGAGCTTGTTTAACAAAAATATTTTAACAATAATCGCTTCAGGTTTTCTTTTTGTAGCTTTATTTGATGGATTACCATACGGATATTTTACTTTTCTTAGATTTGTAGTTTGTTGTGTTGCTATCTATCTTGCATATAAGATATATCAAGATAAAAATGATTCACTTATGGTTTGGTTGTTTGGAGGTATAGCTATTTTATTTAATCCAATTATTCCTATTTATTTACAACGTGGACAGTGGATAATCATTGATCTATTAGTTGGGATATTTTTTGTTTTGTCAGTTTTTTTAATAAAGTTAAAAAAATAAATCAATAATTAGGAGTATAATATATTTATTAGTAAGGTCTTTTTAATTTTTAAAATAATTTTATAAATATGTATATAACAATTTGGATTTTGATAGCCGCAGCAATAGTCGTCTTTTATTTTATTGAAAAGCGGTTTAAGCGAATAGAAATTTATATAAATAATATTCCAGCGAATTCTAATAAAAATATTAATGACCTTAAACCAATCTCTTATCAAGTAGAAATTTCCATTAAGCCAGAATGGGTTAAAGTAATTCGCTGGTGTTTTCCGGAACTAAAAACTGATCATGAAGCAGTAGTATTTATGGAAAGTTTGTGGAAAGATCCTAAACTAGAAATAGATCGCGAAACCTCTTTACTTAGTGCACGTCCTTTTGGATTCGTTGAGTTTTATGATGGGGTCTCTGGTCTAAATCCCATTTGGTCTACGTATCATAATGGATTCATAAAAGATTTAGAAGTTTGGGGTCGAGTCCTTGATTGTGGCTTTATGCCTGAATATTTTCGGGACAAATTCCCTGACAGCCCTATTCATCAACTAATGGTTATATCTCCAAGTTTTTTGGGTTTTGATAGCCCATTTCCGAGTTATGAAGTCGAAGATAAGAATAAGATTAGTCAATTTCCTTATGATTCTGTAATTAATTTTTTTGTAGATGTGCAAAAAAATATAGGCAGAGATCTTATGGTAAAGAAATTTCCCGAAAAACTTCAACAAATATTTGATAAGTATCAGATAAAATATGATCCTTTGGATTATGAAAATTATGGAGTAAACCCTAATTATTGCACACAGAAAGAAATGGTAAAATCAAAATGGTTAGAAGAAAAAGGGATTGAATTGTATGACCAAAAAATGAGAAGTCACACATTCAGAAATCCTTACTTTTTAATTAATATCAGTCTAAAATTCTTTAGTCCAGATGATAGATAATTTATATGTACACATTTTTTATTTTAATAAGTGTATATATAATTAATATTATTTACCAAATTAATTTTATGCTTCCTATTTTAAAAAAACAGCTTAAAGATGAAAAAGAAAGGCTTAATGAAAAACATGCTCAGAACGGAACACTTTTTAGCGGTAAAAGAAATGAGGATAATAAATTACGAGAATTAAAACATAAGAAAGTTTTTTTTGATTTCTGGGTGTTTTCAGTTATTTTTCCTATTAATATTTTAGTTAAGATTAAGGAGTTAATTTTTAAATTAAATGTATAATTACACTATATGAAAGAGATTATAAATAAAAAAGTTATTAAAATTGTTTTAATTATATTTTTGATTCTATTTTTAGTAGCTTTTTGTATATATCTATTTAATTTAATTGTAGAAAATAATCAAGCATCTAGATTGATAGAAATAAAAAATACAAATAACAATTCAGATATTGTCTCAAAGGAAAGTAAATTATTTTTGAATAAAATAATAGAGTGTCCTAATGATACAAGTACTAGTGATATGTTTTCTTGTATCAAGAATATTACAGATGTGGCGGTGAATGATTCAGAGATATTATCCAAAAAACTTATATCTCAAGCATCAATTCGATTAGAACAGATCAAAAATAAAAATATTGGTCCAGCTTCTTTTGAATATGGAGGGGAGGATTTTTTAACTATGTTACCAATACAGATTAAAAAAGCAGAAGAGGTTAAAGATCAATATATTAATAGTGTATGTAATCTAGCTTCTATGAATATTTTTGGCGGTAGTGGAATGGATCTAGAGCAAAATGCGTGTAAGTATTATTTTATAAATGAATATATACAAATACTTAAAACTCTTGAAAATGGTTTGAGTGTGATAAAATAATTAAATGAAAAAATATAAATATATAATTATTATTATAGTTCTTATTACTTTTTTCATTTTTATAGTTTTTTATATAAAGCCTATCAGTTTGCCAGCAAATACTAATAAAGAGGATTCTGTATCTGAAACGAAGTATGTATTAGGTTGTCCTTTTACAGATGACATAAGTTATACTGAATGTATGACTAATAAGGCTAATAGAGATTATGATAAAGAGTTCGGCTGTCCTTTTAAAGATAATGTAAGTTATACTGAATGTATGATCAAAAATCTTGATAAACTATCTGCAATACGAGAATGGAAGCAAATAAAATTGGAGAATCTTAAATATCCAGAAATAGGTACGGATTTATTATCACACCTAGTGGAAGATTCTCTTAAGATTAAAAAATGGAGAGAAAACTTTGAAAACGCTAGAGACTTGAAATGTAATGCCAGTGTTATATTCTATTATGGTTCGGGTTCACCATCGAGTGTTGCAACTTGTGATATTGAAGAAGAAATAAGTGCTTTAGAAATTTTAGATGATAATTATTATTTAGTCATTATGAGTTATTATAATGGAAACAAAGGAATAGTTGACTTCGAGCCTACAGAGGAGGATATATTAAAATTAATGGAAACTAATAAAACTACCAGAGAGGGATGCTGTGGAATTTGGTAAAACTACTATTAGTAGTAAAAAATCTGTGATGATTGTGAATATTGTGAACATTAAATAAGTATAAGAAATTATCAGAAATTATAGATTTAACTAGGAATAACAAGAGATAGGGAGTTTTTTGGACATTCTAGATTTTATTTATTTTTCTTTCTATAAATAATATATAAAATTATACGGTAATAGATTGTAGAAAAAATGATAAATAACACAAGGTTAAAAATTAATACTTCAATACCAAACATAAAATAGTAAAATATAGAGAGTTTAAAGTTTATAATATTATCTGGAGTGCCTATATATTTATTAAAATCGCCATTATATTTTATAGAGTCATATAAAAAACACTTTATTGTTTTATCTTTGTAAATGTCTTCCATATAATATTCATTTAATCCACTAAAAACATCAAAATTTACAGGAGCCATTTCATAAAGTGGAGTAGTTTTATAATATTCATAAAATACATTTATTACACCATAATGATGTTTCTCTGGATCTTTAAGACAAAAAGTTTCATCCAAAAAATCATCAGAAATTACTTCTATTTCATTATTTTTAATAATACCAAAATACCCAGACAATTTCATAAATGGCAAAATAGTATTATTGTGTTCCTTACCCTCGAAATTTTCTGTAAAGTTATAAAGATTATTTTTTATTGATATATCTCTTCTGTTAATTATATAATCAGGTTTCAATTCTTTATCAGCAATAGGAATTAATATAATAAAATTAAAAGAAATAAGTAATAGAATAAAAATCATTTTTATAATTGTATGCCACCATTTTTCATCTAATTCCAAATGATCCATAAAAAACCATGCTTTTATTTTTTTACATTTACTGATTAGTTTTTTCATATTTATTATATTCTTATTATAATCCAAATTTTGTAATATAAATAGATTTTAATAAATAATTAATATGATAATTATAATTTACTCTTAACTATATAAAAATATTTTCATATTCAATTCATATATTCTGGTATTAAAATTAGTAAATATATAGATAAATTAATTATAATTTAAATAATATTTTTTGGACCATGCCATCTGAAAGCTCTTCTAAATCCTAATGTCTCAGCTTCTGCTACTGTTGTACAATACTTTTCTCCATCTCTGTCAATTTTAGTATCATCATATCTTTGGTCAAAAGGAAGATGATATATTTTTTCTTGGGTTAGAGTATTAATATTACATTTTATACATGGATAATCCTTATCTAATTTAAAATTTTCAAATAGTTCGATACCTAAAGTAGAGGATATTTTTCTTGCTAAAGGTGAAAGTGAGGTAGAAGTGTAAAAAACAGCAATCACATTTTCATTTGGGTGAGCTTCTTTATATTCAAAAACAGTTCCAAAGAGTTGAAAAATATGCTTTTCATATATAGTCCTAAATTCTGCCCAATATTTACATTGAATGATTATTGTTTCGCTTCCTTTACGACAAACTAAATCTCTACCCATATCTTCATATTTTTTATCAATTCCGAAATACTCAACAATGTAACCTTTTTGTTCATATAAATAACCTATATATCTTTCATATATTTTACCTATTAACCATTTTGATTTCGGTCTACTCCAAAACCTATCTAACGCCATCTGATTTCTTTCTATTGTAGGTAATTTTCTATATTCTTCTTTTGTTAAATAATTTACTACAGTATCTTGTCTCTCTTCTTCGCTGTATGCTTCAAACACTGCCAGGTCATCAACATCTGGAATATCATCTTTTAGTTCAATAAGGAATGGCGCATACTGCTCATACATTTCTATTAATGCTTGCGTTCTTTTATTTTGGAAATCTGCCTCTCTACGCTTTTTTGTTTCTTCTTTTACTACCTCTGATGCTTTCAGCGCCGGGTGACTCTTTCTAGCTAAATATGTACTTATTGGTTCGTCTCTTAATTTTTCAAAATAACTAATAAATGACAAAAGTGTCTTGAAACCAGAATTTCTTTCAAGCATTGTATTCTTCCAAAGCTTTTCCTCTTTCTCTGCTTTAATCATTAGGCGTGTTGCTTCTGTAACTTCAATTTGAGCTTTATTTTTTATTTCATAAATACTTTTTGAGTATTTCTTTTCCTCTTCTTCAATTTTACAGTTAAAATCTTTAACTTTAGACTCAAAAACGACGTATGAAGCTAATATTAATATTATAAACGACGTTATTAACCATATTGTAGTATTTGTTATAGAAAACCAAAAAAAAATTAAGAAGGCAACTATACTAAAAATCAGTATATTTGATATAAAGGATTTACTGAATTCAACTAAATATTTCATATTATTATTATAGCACTCTATAATGTTCCATTAGTCTATTGTGATACTAAAACTGATAAACTATATTCAATTTACACATAATTATAATCATTAATTAGATTATAAGTATCAAATATATAGCTTTCTATTTGGTTCCAAGATTTCAATATGATGTCCACTGTAACGGATTCTGTGTCTAAAAACATTGATTTATTTTTATAAAATCTAAACCTAATGACTTTATAATTAATAAGATATAGAAAGATCATTAATTATAATTTTGAATGTGGCTATTATCTCTTGACAATCGACTATGAATCGACTATAATACGACTATGTTTGAACCAAAATATCAATTAAATACAACACTTTTGGATAATATAGTAAAAATCAAGAATTTGATTAGTAAACTTAACGACCAAAAATTTCCCGAGCTTGTCCTTGCTCGTTTTGAAAAAGATAGCTATGCCATTTCTGCCTACGCTTCTACTAGTATTGAAGGTAACCCTATACCATTAACAGATGTAAGAAAAATACTTAAAAATGCTCCAGCACATATTCGTGATACTGAGAAAGAAATTTTAAATTATAATAAAGCGCTTTTATATTTAAATACTTTAGTTTCAAAACCAAAACCAATAACTTCAAAATTTATTTGTAATACACAATCAATAGTAATTGATGGATTAATTGAGAAAAAAAATATAGGAAATTTTAGAGTAGATCCTGTTATCGTTAATGATCCAAGAAAAAGAAAAATTGCATATATACCACCAAATGTAGAGGATGTAAATATTTTAATGGGTGAACTTATTGATTATCTTGAAAAAGAATATAATACTACAGACCCACTTATTCTAGCAGGTATATTTCATAAACAATTTGTAATTATTCATCCATTTATTGATGGAAATGGACGTACTGCTAGATTAATTACAAAATATCTTCTTGCGCGTATGGGACTTGATACTTTTCAGTTATTTAGTTTTGAAAATTATTACAATAAAAATGTAACTAAATATTTTTCTTCTGTAGGTGTATTTGGAGATTTTTATGAAATAAAAGAAGAAATTGATTTTACTGATTGGCTTATTTATTTTACCGATGGTATTATCGACGAATTATTGCGTGTTGAAAATTTACTTAAAAGTTCTATGACGCCAATAAGGGTGACAGCTTATGAGAACGTAATAATTGAATATATAAAAAAACATGGTTCTATTTCAAAAAGTGATTATGAAAAAATCACTAATAGGGCACACTCTACTCAAATTCTTGATTTTAAAAGACTTATAAATAAAAATATTATTTCTAAGCAAGGTAAAGGCAAGGCTACATATTATATACTCACTCTTTAAAAATAACCTTTTTATGCTGAATATTTTGAATATTTATTGTGTAAAAAGGTTTTTATTTTTTATTTTATAAACATAAAAACTTAAATTTTATTTGCCTTTTCTTT
>CAZZNF010000022.1:0-6745 GCA_964655555.1 uncultured Candidatus Saccharibacteria bacterium
ATAGACTTTTTGCCTTTTTAGCAGGATTACCACTAAGGGAGACAATAATGTTTCCACTTGTGAAGGAGAAGAAGTAAGATTTCTTTAAATGTTAATGAAGTAATTCAAATTAAAAAAGTTGAAATTGTTTAATAATAAGATAATTTATCTTAAAAAGATTAGATTTAATATATATGCGACAGATTATATCAAAAACTTCTATAGATATAAAAAGATTAGATAAAATAAATGAAGGTATTATGAATCATAATTTTCTTATAGAAACAAATATATGTAAATTTTTTCTTAAAAAATATTCTAGTGATTTATCAATTTCTAAAATTGAATATATAAAAAAAATAGAAGATTTTATGTTCAATAATAATATACCAGCCATAAAAGCTATTATAAATAATAAAAAGTATAAAATGTCCTTGTATCCATTTATTGAAAGCAACAGATCTCATAATTATAACTATAAAGATTATTATTTGATGGGACAAATGTTAGCTAAGATACACAAAGTATCTTTTAATAAGAATTTATCTGAAGAATTTAAAAAAAATAAATTTAAAGATAAATTCCTAATAAACAATAATGGTGTATTTGCTAAATATATAAATATTATCAACAATAAAGATAAACCAACAAAATTAGATTTAATTTATAAAAAATATTTAGAAAAGAAATTAAAATATTCTAATAGTTTTAAATACGAACAAGAAGTAAAAAACGATACCATTATACATGGAGATTATCATCCTGGTAATTTGTTTTTTAATAAAAATAAAACTAAAATTATAGGGATTTGTGATTGGGAAAAATCTATATATGGTCCAAGAAGTTATGATTTTGCAAAAGCCTATATTAATCTTTCTTTTGGTTCTGGAGAAGAAAATATTGATATATGTATAAAAATAAAAAAAAAATTAAGAGAAGGTTATAGAAGTATATTAAAGCTATCCAACAAAGAAATAGAAGATGGTATTAAATTGAGAATAAAAGATTTTTTAGCTAACTCTTTTTTAGAAGATAGATATTTCCTATATAACGATGTCCGTTCTAATAAATTCGTAAAAAATTGGATAAGAATTTTAGATTATTTTTGTCAAAAAAATCTATTTTAAATATTAAAATTATATGGTAATTTATTATTATAAATATGTATTATAAAGATAAAAATAGAGTTATAAATAATAAAGATTTACCGAAATCAATAAGAGATGTTGTTAGAATATATCCATCCAATCAAATAAACAGACTTCATTATGGTGGTTTACCTCATGTAGGGAATGCTTTATGGGAACCTTGGAGTTCGCAAGAAATAAAAGATTCAGCCGAAGCATATGAAAATTACAGTCTTTCAGACAATTTATTGATAGAAGGATTTCCATCTCCCAAAAAAAATAAAATTAGACTAGGAGGAGGAAGTCCAGCTCGTTTTAAACCTTTTAAGGCATGCATAGAAGAAATAAAAAAAACCTTAAAAGAAAGAACTTTATCAGATTACCCTATGGCCGCTGGAGATACTTCTGACAAGAAAAATATTTTAGAATATTTTAGAAAATACAATTTAAATGAAATAAACGAAAATAATGTAATATTTACACATTCCAGTACTCAAGCTTTTACTCTTATAATGGAATCTATACTAGATTATGGTGACGTAGTTATCATGACTGCTCCAAATTATGGATTATTTTCTTTCATACCTGAAAGATGTGGTGGAAAAGTAAGATTATTAAAATTGGAAGAAAATAATGACTGGAAAATAGATCCTAAAAATTTAAAAAAGTTTATAGATAATATCAACAAAGAACTTAAATTAGATTATGATATCAATAGAAGAAAATATACTTTTAGAAGATCCGATATATCTCCTAGAGTTTGTGCTTTTGTTAATATAAATCCTCACAATCCCCTAGGGACAGTCTATGGCAAAAAAGAAGAGTCTATATTAATCGATGTGGCTAATATATGTAAAGAATCTGGAGTGTTTGTTATAGATGATCTAGTATATAGTGGTTTAGAGTTTGATAAAACAAATCCAGCAATACCTATGTGTACCTTAAAGGAAAATTTTGATAACACAATAACTATATATAGTCTTTCTAAATCATATGGTCTTGCAAGCTTAAGATCAGGAATGATTATTGCAAACGAAATAATATCATCATTAATAAGAGATAGAGTATTCCAAAATTCTGACTCTTTATCAATATTACAATCTTCTGCTATTAACGCTGCTTTTTCTAATAAAGAAAAAATAAAGAAGGAAAGAAAAAAATATTTCTCTTATATAACAAATGAATATCGTGAAAGATATTTATATGTAAAAAGTATAATAAAAGGAGAATTTTTATTATCAAAAGGTGAAAAAAAAATTCTTAAAAAAATTCTTAAAAAAAATAAAATAAAAAAAAGAAAAGATCTTTTTTCAGGAATCAAAAATATTGATATTGTTTTCGAACCTCAATCTGGTTTTTTTATATTATTAGACATAACAAGATTAATAGGTAAAAAGTATAAAGGATTTCAAGTGGTTGATGAAAAATCATTATTACAATTTTTATACACTTCTAATAATATAAAAGTTTTAACTGGTAAAGCATTTTGTTGGCCAAACGATAATCAATTTGTTATAAGAGTAACAACAGCTCTTAGTTATAAAGATTTAACAAAAGCATTCTCTAAATTGAAATCATCTATAAATTTATTATTATGAAAGTATATATAGCTTCATCAAAAAAATATGTCAATAAAGTAGAAGAAGATATATATATATGTAAAAAATATAATGATTTAAATATTGAGACAAAAATAGAAACAATAGAAAATATAGTTAAAAAAGTAAAACCTAAAGATGTGGTTATATTAAAAAGTATTTGGGGATACTATAAAAATAGTAATTTATTTTTGAAACAAATAAAAAATCTACAAAGAAAAAAAGTTAAATTAATAAATGATTACAAATTTGTCTATTGGAATATAGAGAAAATCAAATATTTAAGAGATATAAAAAGTCTAGATATAGTACCCACATATTCATTAAGAATATCTAAACTAAAAACCAAAGAAAAACTAGAAATATTTCTAAAAAATAAAATAACAAAAATGAATATGAGTGAAATAGTTATAAAACCGTCAATAGGAGAAAGCGGTTATTTAACTAAAAAATTTAATTTGAATATCAAAAATGAATATAATAATTTAATTAAATTTATTTTAATAAACAAAAATAAAGATTTTATATTACAACCCTTTATAAAAACTATTTCGAAAGGAGAAATATCAATAATAATTATAAAAGGTATTCCTTTATACGGAATAAGAAGATATCCTGGGATTTTATCAAAAAAAGAAGACACTCTATATTTAGAAAGAGATAAGTTGTCAAAAGATATAATAAATAAATCAAAAAATATAAATTCTTTTTTAAATAAAAAATTTAAATCTATACCAGATATTTGTAGAATTGATTTTATAGAAACAGAAAACTCTCTTAAGATTTTAGAAATTGAACTTATAGATCCTGATTTATTTTTTAGAAAAGTTTCTGACAATATAAAAGAAAAGGTTTTTTTAAGATTTAAACTGTATGATATAATTAAAAAATATGAGTAAAGATCTTTTAGAATGGAATGATTTCATTAAAAAAACAAATAATAAAAAACATAGAATTCTTACTGAGCTTGCAATTCATTGGGTTAAAAATAAAAATAGAGCACTAGACATAGGTGGTGGTGCTTTAAATGACTCAAGATTTCTTATTAATAATGGTTTTATTGTCGATGTTATAGATATAGAAAACATTGTTCTTAATATAGCAAATGAATTAAATAATAAGAAACTAAATATAAAAATATCACATATAGAAAATTGCGATATTGGTATAGAAAAATATAATTTTGTCATAGCAAATTATGTTTTGCCTTTTATTAAAAAAAAGGACATAAGACATGTTATGGATAATATTTTTAATTCTCTTAAAATTAATGGTATTTTTTCTGGAACCTTTTTTGGTAAAAATGACTTTTATAGAAAAAACACAAAAATAGTGTTCAATTCAAGAAGACAAGTTTTAGACCTTCTAAAAGAATACGAAATATTATACTTTTCTGAAATAGAAAAAAAACATTTAAACAATAATAATGAATTAAAAGATTATCATTCTTTTGAATTTATTGTAAAAAAAAATAAACCATTACACAGAATTGGTGTTTCGACTCTTATTAAAAACAATAAGAATGAATTCTTGTTAGTAAATTTAGAATCTTTCGAGGAAAAATTTTTTACAGTAGTAGGAGGTGGACAAGATATTGGAGAAAGTTTAATGGAAACTGCTTATAGAGAAATATTTGAGGAATTAAATATACCAAGAGAAAATTTGACTTTTATAAGAGAGAGTAATACACCTATAATCTTCTATTTTAGAAGCCCGCTTATTAAAGAAAATAAAAGATATGTTGGATCGCAAAAATTTTATTTTGGTTTTGAGTTTAAAGGAGAAGATTCTATTATTAAAGTAAATCCAGGAGAAGTTAGATCTTATAAATGGGTGGCTTTTAAAGATTTAAAAGATTATTTACTTTTTGATAATCAACTTAGTGATACTGAACAAAAAATAAAAGAATTATTTGGTGATATTAAATGAGTATGAATAAATCTTGTATTCTTTTTGTTGAAGAAAATGAAAATATTTTATCAAATAGAATAGTAGAAGATTCAAGTGTTTTTGTTGTCTTGTTAAGATTTAAACAAAACTTCAATTTTTCAAAAAGCTATTTAGAAAAAACAAAAGATACATTATCTTTTGTTTTAGATAAAGAATCTGTTATTCAAGAAGAAATAAAAAGATTTAAGAATTTTTGTAAAATAAATAATATAAAAGTGGAATTCTTTTATAACAATTCTGAATATAATCAAGAATTAGTACAAAACTTTGCATCTTTATTAAAACTTAAAAATACTTTAACTAAAGAGCAATCTATAATAGTGCGAGATAAAGTAAAAATGAAAGACTGGTTAAGAAAAATAGGTCTCAAAACTATGGATTACTCAATAATATCTTCCAAGCAAGATATTGTTAATTTTTCTAATAAATATAACGGGTTCCCTATTATACTTAAATGGAGAAAAGGATTATCCTCGATTGATGTTTATAAAATAAATAAAATTGAGGATATAAATAAATTAAATATAGATTATTCTTCTAAAAGATTTATGGTAGAAGAATATTCTCCATATGTAATTTGGTGTTTAGATTCTATAGTCCAAAATGGAAAAATACTAAAAACATTCATAACTTGGTTACCTTATACAAATTTAAGTTTTGCAGAAAAAAAAGATAAGTTTGTACAAATAACAGTAAATAGTAAACCAGAGGAAATTAAATTTGATACTGACCAATTAAATCAATTGATAATAAATAACTTAAATCTAAAAAATGGTTATATACATTTAGAAGCTTTTATAAATAAAGAAGGACAACCAATTATTTGTGAATTTGCTTGGAGAACATCTGGAGAACATATGTTGTCTAATCATAGTAAAGCTTTTAATATTGATGTATATAAAATATTGATAGATATAATGGTAGGAAGAGAAATTAATATATTTAAAAACACAGAAGACACTAGATGTGTAGGAGATATGTTTCTTCCTATTTATAATGGAAAAATTAAAAAAATATCAAGTTTTAATGATTTTAAAAATATGAAAGGAGTTTTAGATGGAGAAATAAAATACAAAAATAATGACGAAGTAATAACGAAAAGACAATATACAGATTCATCTGGATGGTTACAAATAGAAGGAAAAACAAAAGAAGAAGTATTAAAAAGAATGACTAATATTTATAATAAATTTATTTTAGAAATGTATTAATTATTGATTTATATTGAAATATATTGTATTATATTATTAGTTCTTTAAACAATAAAAAATACAAATAATGAGTAAATTAAAACATCCTGTACCAAAAAAATATCATAAATTACTCCACATAAACGAAGCAGACAAAAGAGGTAATATTATAGATTTTAAAATTCCTCCAATAATCATTTATTCTGATAAATCTATAAAAGAACATAGAAAATATGTAATAGATAATCATATAGATATTAGAAATCTTGCTATGATTTATACTGATGTAAAACCATTCATAATCTTGCGACCAACAGCAATTATTTACAAAATGTTCTTAAAAGAAAAATTAAAAGACCATAAATTTAATATAATAGAAGAAATTGAACTTGATAATTTTCTTTTATTATCTGATATATTATATAAATTTGATAAAAATATATCTTTTAATTGGCAGTGGAGAATTATAACAAGAGTTATGCATGAAACAAATACACAAAATCAAAATAATGCTTTTATTTTTTTGCTAGAACCAGATTTGTACATAGATAACTTCTTAATGAGATTGTGTAATTTTAAGAGAAATATACGTAATGATATTGGAGATGTACCAATAATAATAAAGTATAAAAATAAAAAAAGACTTTCTTTAGGAATTCATCATCTGCACTCTCCTGATCCAGATAGGTTATTGTTAGAATATAATGCGATAATGCATGCAAAAAATAAAACTTCTTTTTTTTCTCAAGATTCTGTTTATTGATATTTGTAGTAACCTCTTATTTTATTTAAAAATAAGAGGTTTTTATTATTTAAATATAGTTTTTTATTAGTTTAGTGTTATTTTTAACCTTCTTAACACCATTTTTCCACAGGAAAGAAGGTGTTTTTTATTGTTTTA
>CAZZNF010000023.1:0-6635 GCA_964655555.1 uncultured Candidatus Saccharibacteria bacterium
AGAATATGGGTTTGCGGTACCCACGATTTAGGTTCGATTCCTAACGAGAGCACAATAAATAAAATTTTATAATAAAATAAATAAAAAAAACACATAATTAGTTTAATTATGTGTTTTAAATTGTTGTTAATACTCAACTAATCTTTGTTAGCTTTCCATCTTTCATCTAGCCTCCTTTTTTTTTCTTGGTCATATTTAGCTAAAGTACGTCCTTGTATTAAACCTACAACAGCAGGCAGTATCCATATTAAATATTTTAATATTTTATAATCTTTATAAATGAAATCTGGCCTTATTAATGTAAGTATTAATGCTAACAACAAAAGACTAAAAAGGGTTATCATAACTGGAGTAGTTTCTTTTTTGATAAAAGCCTCTATTTCTTCGTCAGATAAGTCTTCTATACTTCTAAAAGAATACTTGTTCGTCTTAGTTTCTCTTTCATAAGGAGAAGAGCCCTTTAAGTTTTTAAAAGAATCTTTATTTTTAGATTCTGAGTTTAATTTTTCCATTTTGAGAAGTTTTAATGTTTTTAAAAGTATGATTCTGTTATATTTATATCATTTTTTTGATATATAGTCAATATTTATTTATCCCACAATCTATAAACCAAAATAGCAAAAGCGATAGTCACATTTAAAGACTCTTTGAGTCCAAGCATTGGGATTTCAGTTATTTTATTACAAAAGCTTAATACTTCTTTTTGTATCCCTTCTGTTTCGCTACCAACTATTATAGCCACATTTTCTTTTTCTATCTTTATGTTTTTATAATCAACACTATTTTCATTTTGTTCTAATGCTATAATTTCAAAATTATTTTCTTTTAATTCTTTTATTAAATCTATTATATTTTCTTTATATTCCCATTTAACCTCATCTTCTGCTCCTAACGAGGTTTTGATAAAGTCTTTTCTTTTTTTATTTTGCCCTATAAATTTAACTCCAGTTTCAAAGGGAGTAGGAGTAATACCACAAATATATATTTTATCTATTTTTATGCCAGAGCTTGTGCGAAATATAGAGCCAACATTTAATGAGCTTCTAATATTATCTAAAATTACTATTTTCATACAAAAGATTCTACACTTGTAGCAATAAAAGGTCAAATATGTTATACTTTTTTTATAAAAATAATTGGAAGTGTGGCCGAGTGGTTGAAGGCACCGGTCTTGAAAACCGGCAAGGGGCAACTCTTCGTGAGTTCGAATCTCACCACTTCCGCAAAACTAAAAACCTCTATATTAAAATAGAGGTTTTTAGTTTTATAATTCTTTTGAAAAAGTACATAACAAATTCTTTTTTATTATATAATATATAAATGAAAAGAATATTAATTTGGATTATTATACTAATTTTAGCAGGAATTTTTGTGTATTTTACAAAATATAAAAATAAAAATATTAATAATATAAAAACATACACAAATATCATTATTAATAATTACAATCAACTTACATGGATTGCTACAAGTAGTAATGGATACAGTTTTGAGTATCCCGAGAAATTAGGAACAACTTATATTAACACAGTTGATTGGCCTCCAGTTTTTAATATAGAAAATAAAAGTTATACTTGTATTGAAAGTGGAGTTTCTGAAAATGACATACAAGGGAAAGTAAATAAAGAAATAATCAATGGAAAGGAATTTTGTATAACACGAAAATCAGAAGGTGCAGCAGGAAGTGTTTATACTAATTATACTTACACTTTTGCAATAGATAATCAAACTGGAATATTTACATTTACAACCAGACAACCACAATGTATGAATTATGATGATCCAAAGCAAACAGAATGTATAAATGAAGAAAATAATTTTGAAATAAGTAATATTATTGATATAATTACTTCAAAAATTAAAAAAATATGAAAAAAATTTTCCCTATAATACTTTTAACATTAATAATAATAGTTTGTGTAATTTTATTACTTAAAATAAAACAAAATCCTGAAAATAAAGAAAATATGAAAGAAGGTGAAAAAGTTTCAAATATTGTCGAAAACAAAAAAACATTTATAGATGAAAATAGTTTTTATAGCATAAAAACAGAATATCCAATAGAGATTTTAGATAAAAATAATGATATTGAGAATTTTATAATGTCTAATGTTAAGCAAAGACAAGAAGATTGGAAAATAGGAGGTGAGTTATATAACAGTGAGAAGCAATTAAAAGAAGAATTTTCAGATAGGCCAGATATGATTTATTCTTTTGATACAACATATAAAAAAATTGATGCTAAAAATAAAGGAATAAAAAATTATGTTTTCTTGTCTTATGAATACACTGGAGGGGCACACCCAAATAATTGGACTACTACATTTTCTTTTGATAAAAACGGAAGAATAGATATACAAAATATTTTAGACTTTTCTGATTATAAAGATATAGAATTAACAAAAATTTTAGCAGAAAAATTGAAAGGAAAAGAATTTGAAGACAGAATAGTGTCTGATATGTTAGAACAAGGATTAGGTTTGTCTTATTTAGAAAAAGACGGAAAATCTATCAATAAAGAAAAATGTTCTTGTGACGGGTTCTTTTTTGGCTCTAATTTTCAAAATTTTTATATAAAAGATACAGGAATAACATTTATATTTTCACCCTATCAAATAGCTCCTTATGCAGCAGGAACTATAGAAGTTGAATTAGATTGGGAATTATTAAAACCTTTTTTGAAATAGAGAATATTGAGATCTAGACAAATAACTTGTTTTTTAATAGAATTCAAAAATGAAAACAAAAAAAATAAAAGAGCAAAATATTTTTGTTATTAGTTTTATTTTCTTTATTTTATTTTCTACATCCTTTTTAGTATCTTATTTGTTAACAGATAAAATTATTTATAGAAAGGAAGCTGTCTCAGAAAAAGAAGAAGCAGGTTTTTTACCAAATTATTTATCAAGCGAAGAGATAAATAATTTATATAAAGAAAATAAAAATAAAAATATTTTAATATTAGGTTATCATCAAATAAGAGATATTTTAACTAGTGATAATCAAAAGGATAAGTTATTTATAACACCAAAAGATATTTTTGAAAAAGAAATGAAATATTTATATGACAATAATTATAAAAGTATATTTCCTTCTCAATATATAGAGTATCTTAAAGATAAAAATAAAATTAAATTACCAAATAAGTCTGTAATAATAACATTTGATGATGGATACAAATCTCAAATAGACATAATTCCTATTTTAGAAAAGTATAACTTTAAGGCTACTTTTTTTCTTTATAAAGATTGTATTGGGAAATATCAAATATGCATGGATCAAAAAGATATCAATTATTTAATTGAAAAGAAAATGAAAATAGCAAATCATACAGAACATCATATTTATATGACAGATTATAAAAATAATACAATAAAAAAAGAATTGCAAAATAATAAAGAGTTTTTGGAAAGTTTTGGATTTAATAATGTTGAAAACATTATGGCATATCCATACGGAATAGAAGATGAAAGAATAAAGGATATAGTAAAAGAATTTGGTTTTATCGGAGCTTTTGGGGTTTCTGTATTTGCTAAGAATAAAAATGATATATGGAATATACCAAGAGTTTTAATTGGAGAAAATATTGATAATTTTTATGAATTATTTAAATAATTAAACAAGTTAAAAACCCCCGAAAATCGGGGGTTTTTAACTTACGTAAACTTCTCTGGTATTTAAGTTTACTACTTTATTATATAAAATCTATTTAAAAATGCAAATATAAAAATTAACATTTGTGGAAAAGTGTTAAAATGTTAAAATTAAAGAAAATAACTATATGGAGAAAATTTTAAGAAAAATTGAAAAATTAATACCTAAAAAATTATATAAAACAGGTCAACCGATTTATCATTTTTTACTTGCTATAGCAGGAATGATTATTTATAGATTTCCAGCAAAGAAAATGATTGTAATAGGTGTTACAGGGACAAAAGGCAAAACTTCAACAGCTAATTTTCTTTATTCTGCACTTTCAGAAATTAATGAAAAAGTAGGACTTATTTCAACAGCAAATATTAAAATAGGAGAAAAAGAAATTATAAATAAATACCATATGAGTATGCCGGGAAGATTTATTTTACAAAAACTTTTAAAGCAAATGAGAGACTTTGGATGTAAATATGTCGTACTTGAAATTACAAGTGAAGGTATAAAACAATTTCGTCACCTAGGTTTATTTTTAAATGTTTCAGTCTTTACAAATCTTTCTGAAGAACATTTGGCTTCTCATGGTGGATCTTTTGAAAAATACAGAAATACAAAAATGAAAATTTTTAAAAAATCTATTTTTAATAGACCGAGTTTAGTAATAATAAATAAAGATGATAATAATGCAAAATATTTTATAGAAAAAGCAAAAGGAATAGAACAAAAATTATTTTCTTTAGAAGAAGTTAAAAATATAAAAGAAAATAATGACAGTGTTGATTTTAATTTTAAAAATTCAGATTTTAGAATAAATATTTTAGGTAAATTTAATATTTATAATGTTATCCCAGCGATTATTTTAGGAGAAAAATACGGACTTGGTTTTGATAAAATTAAAAGAGGTTTGTTAAAATTAAATTTAATACCAGGTAGAATGGAAAATATTTTTGAAGGACAGGATTTTAAAGTCATAGTAGATTATGCTCATGAGAAATTAAGTATGAATAGTTTACTAAATACTGCTAAAAATCTAAAAATATCTAATAGTAATAAAATAATAATAGTGCTTGGAGGTGATGGGGGCGGAAGGGACGAACAAAGACTTTTTGATATGGGAAAAGCTGTAGGTGAAAAAGCAGATATTGTGATTGTATCAAATTCTGACCCTTATTTTGATGATGAAATGTCATTAGCTCAAAAAATTGCAGGTGAAGCTCAAAAGTCAGGAAAAATACTCAATAAAGACCTTTTTATAATAATAGATAGGTCTGAAGCTATTAAAAAAGCTATTCAATTAGCAAATACTGGAGATATAGTACTCTTAACTACAAGAGGATCACTCAATACTATGAGTATAAAAGGTAAAAAGGTAGCAAGTGATGATAGGGTAATAGCTAGAGAAGTTTTAAAAAATTTATTAAATAAAAATTAATATGAAATATCTTGCTATTGATTATGGATCTAAAAAGATTGGAGTTGCTATATCTGATATTGAAGGTAAATTCGCATTTCCTTTTTCTATAATTATAAATAAAAATAAAAATGACTCCATAAAAGAAATTTTAAATATTTTAAAAGAAAAAGAAATTAAAAATATTATAGTAGGTGAAAGTATAAATTTAAAAGGCGAGGCAAATAAAATTTTAAATGAAGCAAAAGATTTTGCTAATAATTTAAAATTAGAAAATAAAGAATTAAATATTTTCTTTGAAAAAGAATGGCTCTCAACAATAGAAGCTAGAAGATTTAATAATAGAAAAAATGCTGACGATAGTGCTGCAGCAATAATTTTACAAAGATTTTTAGATAAAAAAGAGAAAAGTGTTATAATTTAAATTATTATGATAAACATTGAAGATCTATCAAAAGTAGAAATAAAAGTAGGAACTATTTTAGAAATAGAAGAGGTGGTAGGAAGTGAGAAGCTTCTAAAATTGTCTGTGGATTTTGGAGAAGAAAAACCAAGACAAGTTCTTTCAGGGATAAAAAAGTTTTTTGAGAAAGATTTTTTATTAAATAAACAATTCGCATTTGTTACAAATCTTGAACCAAGAAAAATAATGGAAATGGAGAGTGAAGCTATGATACTTGCAACAGGAGAAAAAACTCTTTCATTGCTTACTCCAACAACTCCTGTAAAAAATGGTTCACAGATGAGATAGGTTATAAGAATTAAATATTTTATGAAAGACAGGTTTTTGAAATGGTCAGAAAAAGTAGCAAATAGCAAAAATGCTCTTAAAACTCTTTTTTGGGTCTCTTTTGCAGAATCTGCGATTTCTCCATTTCCTGCTTATTTTTTAATAATGTTTATTTTGGCACATAAAGTAAAATATTCATGGAAAAAAGTAGCAATAATTGCAACGGTATCATCTGTTTTAGGAGGAATTCTAGGATATTTTATCGGATTTTATTTTTTTAAACTAATAGGACAACCAATTTTGGATTTTTATCATTTACAAAATGAGTTTAATAATTTTGGGTCAAAATTAAATGCTAATGAGTTTTTAATTTTAATTATTGCTGCTATGACTCCAATACCATTTAAAATTACAGCTATTGCTAGCGGATTATTTTCAGTAAATTTTGTTTTATTTATTTTAACTGCAATACTAGGAAGGGGAATTAAATTTATAATAGTATCTTTCTTAACTTATAAATATGGAGCAAAAATGAAAGATGCTATGAGTAAAAGCATTTGGTCAGCAGTTATTACTTTTTTGATTATTTGTTTTTTTGTATATTATTTCGTTTTCAGATAATCATTTTACATGATAAAATATAATTATAATTATGAGTAATATTTTTACAAATAGATTTAAAGATGATAACTATGTATCATCAATTGGGATTTTTGGAGAAAAAAGACTTTCTGCTGTTAATCATATTTGTATTCATAAAGATTGTGTATTGTTTAATGATATTGTGATACCATTTGGTGCAAAAGACATAGAAAAAGAAGGCACAAGAGTAATAGATGATAT
>CAZZNF010000024.1:0-6215 GCA_964655555.1 uncultured Candidatus Saccharibacteria bacterium
AACACACCATCTCATTTCGAACTGGATCGTGAAGACTTCACTCAGCGATGGTAGCCTTTAAAGCGAGAGTAGTTTTTCAGGAGAACAGAGTACTCAAAAGTATTTATATTTTTAGGTACTCTATTCAAAAACACCTTGATTTATCAGGGTGTTTTTGATTTATTAAGAAATAGACTTTTTAGTCTTGACAAGACTTATTATTTTTGTTCATATATAATATGAAAAATATTTAATTAACCTTTTAAATAAATAATTATGTTCTTTTTAATCACAATCTTTATTTTAGTATTAGTAAAAATATTTTTGATTTCTTTGTTTTTGAAGCATAGTACAAAAAAATAATTTTTATTAATCGAATATTAATAACAAACTCTTTTGAATTAAATCATTAGGGTTTTTTTGTTTTATTTTTGAAAATATGATATACTTCGAAAGTAAACCAAAGAAGCAAGTGAATATAATATTCTTAATATCTTGCGGAGGTCGAACTAAATACACTCTATAATGTGTAAGTGTTTACCTTAAATCTCTCTTTGGTGAGAGATTTTTGTTTATAAAAATAAAAAATTATCTAAATTAAATCAATTTAGATATAAAAATATGGCATTAAGTAAAAATAAAAAATCTGAGTTAGTAAAAAAATATTCTGAAATCTTAGAAAAAGCAAAAACTTTCGTATATGTAAAGTTTAAAGGCTTAAATGTAAAAGATACAGAAGTTTTGAGAAAAAAACTATTTTCTGAAGGAATTTCATACAATGTTGTAAAGAAAACACTTTGGAATAGAGCTCTTTCTCAAAAAAATATTATTGGAGAAGCTCCAATAATAGTAGAAGAAATGGCTGTTATAGCAGGCGAAGATTTATTAACACCAGCTAAATTAGCAAATGATTTTAGTAAAGAACACAAAGGAATTTTTTCTATTTTGGGAGGTATTTTTGATGGAAGTTTTAAAGATCAAAAAAGCATGATGGAAATAGCTACAATTCCAACAAGAGAAGTTCTTATTTCTCAAATCGCATTTTTATTAAAATCTCCAATACAAAGATTAGCAATTGGATTAAATGAAGTAGCAAAAAACAAAAAGTAAATTATTATAAATTATTAAATTAAAATTATGGAAAAATATAAAGATCTATTAGACAAAATTGACAATATGTCAGTTTTAGAATTAAATGAATTAGTAAAAGCAATTGAAGAAAAGTTTGAAGTATCAGCACAAGCAGTTGCAGCAGCACCAGCAGCTGGTGGAGCATCTAGTGAAGCTGACGAAAAATCTTCATTCACTGTTCACTTAGAATCAGCAGGAGAAGGCAAAATCGCAGTTATGAAAGTAGTAAAAGAAGTTTTAGCTCTTGGTCTTAAAGAAGCAAAAGACTTAGTAGATGGAGCACCAGTTGATATCAAAAAAGATATGAAAAAAGACGATGCAGAAGCATTAAAGAAATCTCTAGAAGAAGCTGGAGCAAAAGTATCATTAAAATAATAAATAATCAAAATATTATAAAAGCCAGGGAAACCTGGTTTTTATAATATTTTTAATTTTTTGCAAGTCTTGTATTAATTTCTTATAATTGCTACTATTTTATTAATAAATATAAAAATATGGATCAATTAACAAGAGTCTTTCAATCAAATAATGGCGAAATTAGATTAAAATTATTAAGATTATTTTTAGAAAATAAAAAAACTATTTTTAACATAGAAGAAATAGAAAATACAATCAAAGCAAAAAGAGATTTAATAAGAAAAGATTTAACAAATTTATTTAATATAGGGTTTTTAGATAAATATATAGACACTAAAAGTGTAAGTAGTTATAAATTGAATATTAATTTTGGTTATATTGATAGTCTTTATGATTTAGTATTTGATTTCAAAAGTATAGATAAAAATATAATTCTAGCTAGACTCAAAAAAATAGGGAGATTAAAATTACTTACTTTTACAGGTATTTTTATTGACAGAGAAGACATTGATTTAGATATTTTAGTTGTTGGAGATAATTTGAAACAAAAAGAAATAGAAAAGATACTAACTGAATTTAAGGCTTTATTTACTTCCAAATTAAAGATCTCAATAATAGATATAGAAGAATTTGATTATAGAAAAAAGATGTTTGATAGATTTTTACATATTATTTTAGATAGTAATAGAATTACTTTACTTGATAAAGTAAGTGATAGGGTATTATAATAAATTGTGGATAAGTTTATTTACATATTTTTTACATGATACAATTATATTGTAGTTAATAATATAAATTAATAAAAATATTAAAAAAATATGTTAGATGAATATGTAAATATTTTGGGTCAAAAATTAATAGATGTATCTGTTAATGTTGTTTCATTTTTACCAAATTTTATAATAGGTGTAATTGTGCTTATTGCTGGATGGGTTTTTGGTCTTATTTTAGGCAGAGCAACAGTTCATATTTTTGAAATTTTGAAAATAAATAATCTTTTTAGCAGATTAGGTGTTTCGACTATTTCCAAAAAAGCAGGTCATGATTTTACAGTAGGGACTTTTTTTGGAGCAATAGTTAGATGGGCTGTTATAATAGCATTTTCACTTGCTGCAGCAAATATATTTGGTCTATATTATGTTTCAGCTTTTTTGGTAGGTATATTAAATTATTTACCTTCTGTATTTATAGCTGGTTTTATAATTGTAATAGGAGGATTATTTGCTAATTTCTCAGAAAAAGTAATTGATGGATCTGTGAGAGCTTCTGGATTAAGAATTTCTTTTGCTGGTACTTTAGCTAGATATGCTATTATGATAACTGCTATTTTGGCAGCATTAAATCAACTTGAAATAATACCAGTATTCACAAATACACTCTTTATTGGTATAGTTTCAGCTATATGTTTAGCTTTTGCATTAGCATTTGGACTTGGAGGAAAAGACGCAGCAGCTAGAGCTATAGAAAAGATAGAAAAAGATTTTAGTAAAAAGCAATAATTTTTATTAAAATCAAAAATAAATAAAAATAAATCGTATATGCGATTTATTTTTATTTATGTTAAAATTAAAATATATGTGGCGAAAAACTAGAAAATCCTTATTTATATCAATAATATCTCTAATAATACTTAGTATTATATTTTATAAATTACATGCATATATATTTCCAAAACCATCATGTTTTGATAATAAATTAAATGGAGATGAATCAGATATTGACTGTGGAGGGAGTTGTCAAAAAGTTTGCAATGAGAAAATATTACCAATTATCTCAAAAACAGCAAGAGCCATAAAAACAGAAAAAGGTTTATATGATTTAATAGGATTTTTACAAAATAATAATAGAGACAAAAACATATCAAATAATAAAATAAATTATAAATTTACTATTTTTGACTTATCAGGAAAACCAATAAAAGAATACATTGGTAAAACAGATCTTTTAGTAGGTCAAACTTTTCCAATTATAGTTCAAAATGTTCCGCTAGATCTCGAGAGTTCAGGAAACGATATTTCAAAAGTTATATTAACAACTTCATTTGATAATAATGAATGGTTAAAAGTAGATTCAATATTTGGAGAATCTTTTTTTTCTAGTTCTAATGAAGATTATGAAAGACTTAATAATAATATAACTCAATTATCTCTTGATATAACTAATCCCACAAAAGCAAGATTTAGAGATATACCAATAAGAATAACACTTGAAAACGAAGAAGGTAATATAGTTGCAGTAAATGAGACAATTTTGAGAGATATAGCAGGTAGAAGTAGTCAGAAAGTTTCTTTTACATGGAGAAATCCTCTTGAAATAGAAGATCCAATAATAAAAGTATATAGCATTATTTCTCCTTCTTCAGATTTTAGATAAAAAGATGTTTAATTCAAAAATAATAAAATTTATAAAAGAAATAGATTGGTTTTTATTTATACCTATAATTATTTTAATGATTTTTGGATTATTAACAATGTCTTCTCTTACTCAAAATGATATAGTTTTTTATAGGCAAATTATACTTATAATAATAGCAATAATTTCTTTTATAGTTTTTTCTAGATTAGATTATAGAGCATTAAAGAATTCATATATTTTACTATATTTGTATTTATTTTTTGTGATATTATTGATCGCTATATTTTTATTTGGCTATGCTTCAAAAGGTAGTGCTAGATGGTTTAATATGGGGTCCTTTTTTATTGGACCAACAGAACCAATGAAAATAATTTTGATTTTGATTTTAGCTAAATTCTTTTCAAAAAGACATATTGCAATTGCAAATATAAAAAATGTTATATTTTCATTTATTTATTTAGCAATACCTGCATTTTTAATAGCTATACAGCCAGATTTATCTTCTGCTATTGTTTTGACTTTAATATGGTTTGGAATGCTTTTTGTTTCTGGATTATCAACAAAGCATATATTGTGGTTTTTATGTATAGGAATTGTTCTTTTTTTATTTGCTTGGAATTTCTTTTTAATACCATATCAGAAAAGCAGAATAATAAATTTTATAAATCCTACACATGATTTAACAGGTACAGGTTGGAACGCTTATCAATCTGTTATAGCTGTCGGTAGTGGAGGAGTTATTGGTAAAGGAGTTGGTTATGGTACTCAATCAAGATTAGGATTTTTGCCAGAGCATGAGACAGATTTTATTTTTGCTTCTTTTTTAGAAGAATGGGGTATGATAGGAGGAATAATAGTTTTTATTTTATTTGGAATGATAATTTTTAGTTTATACAAAAAGAGTTTAAGAGGCAATACTAATTTTGAGACTTTATTTATTTTAGGAGTTACTATATGGTTTCTAATACAAAGCACATTTAATATTGGTATGAATATAGGATTATTTCCTGTGACAGGCATACCTTTACCATTTATGAGTCATGGAGGAGCTCATTTATTAATAGAGTCAATAGCTCTTGGAATGTGTTCTGCTATGAATAGATATGGTAAAGTCGCACATAAGACAAAATTTGAAAATGAGTTTTTGGGATTAGAATAGTTTTGTATGATATATTTACTATATTGCTTATGAATAGAATTATTAAAAAGTACAGAATAAAAGGCAAAACATTTATAAGAAGTAAATTTGATAAAGAAGGTGCTGGATGGCTTTTTTTGCAACAAATATTAATTGCTCCAATGAGTATTTTGACTACTGTATTATTGACTCATTTCTTATCTATACAAAATTATGGTTATTATAAATACATTTTATCTATTTATGGAATTATTTCTATATTTTCTTTTTCTGGTATTTATAGTATTGCAACTCTTAATATGCAAAGAGGGCAGGATAACTTTTTTAAGTTAGGTTTTAAGTATAAGAAAATAGTTAGATGGATACCTTCAATTATTTCTTTTTGTGTAGCTATCTATTATTTCTATATGGGTAATAGTTTTCTTTCTCTATTTTTCTTAATTAATATATTCTCTTATCTTATTGTTGATACTTATGATTTTTACTTAGTAGCACTTCAAGGCAAAGGAGATTATAGGTCAAATATGAAATATGCTGTTCTTTATTATTTATGTTCTACTTTACCTCCAGCTATTACAGCAATTTTTACTCAAAATCTATATATAATTTTTATTATAATGTATTTATCACAAGGAATATTTAGATATATTACATTTCAAATTATTAAGAGAAAGCTTAATCTAAATATGAAAAGTTTAAATACTCATAATATTAGTAAAAGTGAGATAAAAGATTTTAGAAAAGAATCTTTAAGTATTTCTCTTACAGGAGCTTTAGGAAATGCACAAGTAAATGCTAGCGGTGTAATTATATTTAATAGACTTGGAGCAGAAGCAAATGCTATATATTCTATCGCTCTTACATTTGCAGATTTTGTAACAGGTATTATAGGTAGCACAATGACTAAAATACAATTAATTCTTTCAAGAATTACGAGAGATAAAGGCTACACAAGAGAGAGTGATAAAGAAAAGATTTCTTTAATTCGTGGATTATTTAAGAAATATTTTTGGTTTTCATTTATATCAGCATTACTTTGTGTTATGCTTTTGCCTGTTGTTTATAAGTTTTTGTTTGCAAAATATTTCTTTTCTTATAAATTCTCAATGGTGTATTCTATTTCAATTTTAGCTGTCGCAATGACACCAGCATATCAATATTTATATGAAAAAAGACTTTTCAAAATGATAAATATAGTTCAAACAATATCATTAATAATTAATTTAATATCATTATTCTTTGCAGCTATGTATTT
>CAZZNF010000025.1:0-5863 GCA_964655555.1 uncultured Candidatus Saccharibacteria bacterium
TAGAACACGTCCTTGCCAAGGATGAGACAGGAGTTCGATTCTCCTACGCCGCACCATTCTTTGCTGATTACAGCTACGAATGGCACAGCCATTTTTCGTTTACAGCTACTGTGTACTGCGAAATTTTAATGAAGCAGTACAAATGGCACAGCCATTTTTCGCTTTTATCTTCAATATGGCACAGCTATTTAAAAAATCTCTGGATAACTAATTTTTTATTTAAAAATATATGTTAAGACATATATATATAACAATTAAAAAATATGAATATCAAAATTTTGACAAAAGAATTAGAAGGAAAGAAAATACCAAAAGTAAATTTTATTACAAATGATTTCACAGGTAAAATATTACCTGGCACATGTCCTGAAATAACATGGAAAACTTTATCTACTGATGAGATATTTAAAGATAAGAGAGTTGTCTTATTTGCATTGCCGGGAGCTTTTACTCCTACATGCTCTTCTATGCAACTTCCTGGTTATGAAAAAGCTTTTCAAGAATTTAAAAAATTAAAGATTGATTTAGTTGTATGCCTTGCGGTGAATGATCCTTTTGTCATGAAAGCCTGGAAAGATATAGAAAAAGTAAAAAATGTATTTATGCTTCCAGATGGAAATGGCGATTTTTCAAGAAAATTAGGGACTTTAGTAAAAAAGAATAATCTAGGTTTTGGAGGCAGAAGCTGGAGATATTCTATGTTTATAGAAAAAGGTATTATTAAAAAGGTATTTTTAGAAGCTGGTATGAATGATAATGCTAAAGGGGATACATATCAGGTTTCTGATGAGAAAACAATGCTTAATTACCTTAAATCATTATAAAAATATATCTTTTCACAGGAAACAGTTTAGATTTTGTTTCTTGTGAAATGTCCGCCTGCGCTTTACTTCCATTAAAATTACAGCAAGATACAGTAAAGCTATGGCGAGATGAAAGCGGTGTTGGTCTAATGGTATGACGTGAGCTTCCCAAGCTTAATACAGGAGTTCGATTCTCCTACGCCGCACCATTCTTCGCTGATTACAGCTACGAATGGCACAGCCATTTTTCACTTTTATCTTCAACATGGTACAGCCATTTTTCATTTACAGCTACTGTGTACTGCGTAATTTTAATGAAGCAGTACGAATGGCACAGCCATTTTTGCTTTTAGCTTCTAAGTGGCACAGTTATTTTTCATTATCTATATAAATAAAAAAACTCCAATTTTTATGATTTATTTTTATATAAATTCATAAAAATCAGAGCCTTTCTTAAAATCAATATTTAAAATTAAAAAATATCTTCAATGCAAATGGCAAACCATGTAGATTTTGACCATTTTATAGTAACCTTATTCACAGTAGCTCTACAGCCGGTTCTCTCCCATGTAAAAAATAGAACATAACAGTTTGCTATAATGCTTGTATTAGGAAAAGACTTGTTAAATTCTTTATATTTAGCATTAAATAATGCTAAAGAATTTATGCTCATATTTTTGCCAATATTTGAGCATATTTTATTTATATATTCATTGGATGAATCTTCATTAAGGCTAAAAAAATATATCCTAGAAGGCATTTTTTTAGCTTCTGGCCAATTTTTTACAATACCAGGCATTCTAAAGCCAAGTAGAGAAAAATTGTTTAAAGATTGATTGTTATTTTCTAAAGTCATATCTTGCAGACTTTGGCAATCAACCCAAAATATTCTATATCCATTCTCATCATATATCCAATTTAATTTTAAACCGGATTCATGGTCTTCAGTTTTCAAGACTTTCTCGTAACCGTTTAGTTTTCTATTAATTTTATATTTTTGCCCCTTTTTTTCTAAGCAAAAATTTAAAATCGATTTAAAAAACTCGTTCAATGTCTTTTCTATCTTTGTTTCCATTTTTAGATATTTTAATTTGTTATTTTTATTTGTAAAAAGTACGATTTTTATTTTTCTATTTTTATATTATATTATTCTAGAATTTTTGTCAAGTATTTGACAAATAAAGATAATTAGTGTAGTCTTTGTTTAGTGAATTGTAAATATAATAAAAAATAAATCAATAAAAAAGACTAAAAAATGAAAAAACTATTCGGAAGAATTAAACTTTCAATCTTTGCTATTCTTTCTTTGTTAATAGAGATGGTTTGCCATGTCTCTGACGAAGAAAAAGAGAATTAGCTGTTGAAGCTGAAAAACTAGAGAAGGAGTCTGAGTCGGATACTAAGACGGACTCTGACGTGGATCAAAAACCACCAAACACTAACATGGTTTTTGAAAAAGATAAAACTGTAAATTACAAGGGCTCAAATGATAAACCCTTGAAATATACAATAGTAAGAGTATCTGAATCTGGACTTGTATATTTTGATTTGAAAATAACCGATGAAGATAAAAATTTTAAAGGTTATTTTTGTGAAAAATATCCGAGTGTACCATATTGGGATTTGCTTCAATATAATACTTAACTTTAAACTAATTAAAATGAAAGAAAGAATTTATCTGTTATTAACATTTTTTTTGCTTTGTGTGGTAGTTTGGATGATTTTTTCAATAGATCATTCAAAATTTACATCATTATCTATACTAGCATTTTTTCTTTCTTTTGCCTCAACGGTTCTTGTGTGGAGGGTAAAAGAAATCGATTCTGACAATGTTCTCCTCTTGGATTCTGTATCTTTTATGTTTCTCTTTTCAGCATTTATTGTTGGAGAAGTAAATATGAAAATATGCGCGATCTTGATTCTGTCTATGTTGTTTGGAGCTCTTTTGCTTCGAGCTGTATTTGTAAAGAAGGAGAGACCAATTTGGTTGAGCCTAATTTATATGTTCATTATAGTATCAGCAATGGCACTGAATGAATATTTAAAAATGAATTAAACTGATTAAAAAAATATCAAAAATGGGAAATAGTCTAGTTTTAAAAGATAAACAAGGATTTAGCAAGACATTTATACCGTTAGTGGTGCTAATTATCGGCTTATTAATAACAGTTAAATCATCGTCTGAATATGGTAGGCCAATGTTTTTTTTAGTTTTAGTTCTAGCGCCTTTGGCACTGTTATTGTTTTCATATATTTTATTGTTTGTAGGTAAAAATACGGAAACAGAGGATGATGGGCTAAAAACAGCAACAGCTGCAGTATTTATCTTTTTTTCTTTTGTAATTATGTTAGTATCCTTGATCGGTCAAGATCTTAATATATTGACTAATATATTTGCTACAGCAAGTTTGTTTTTATCTGTTACTACTATGTTCTTTATACTCAAATATGGGAATATATTGTTGATTAGATTTTTAAATCTAGCAACAATGTTCTTAATATTATCTGCCATGTTGGCAGAATACTTTTTAAAATAATGTGATAAATATATTTGAATCCCTCGCGTTGTGCGGGGGATTTTATTTTGTTAATTTTTATATTTGAATTAGACTATCATTTTTGTTATGATATACATCTCTTTTACAAATGATCGCTATTCGAAGCTTTAGCTAAGAATAGAGGAAAGTCGGAACACATTCCTCCGTCGCTAAAGCTATGGAGGATAAAATGATAGCGGGTAACGCCCGTCCACCGCGAGGTGAGAGTTGCGAACAGAGACGAGCCTATTAAGTTAGGATGAAACGGCTAAATACTTATCTATGTGCAAGGTCGTGTTACAAGTCGCAAGACACAGGACACAAGACTCAAGAAAAATTTCTTGTAACTTGCAGCTTGTATCTTGCGTCTTGTAAAGTGCCGCTCGAGTATATTAGCAATAATATCCCCAGATAAATGATCATATAAACAGAATTCCGCTTATGAAAAAGAGAATATGAAAAATCACTCGATAATACGAGTGATTTTTTATTTATATTATTTGTCTTTTGAAAAAATAAAAATACTTTTTCAAATCAAACCCCGCTTCGTGAAAGATTTTCAAAAGTATTTTTATTTTTTAAGTATTTTGTAAAAAGAAAGATTTTATGATATTATTGTAGTATTGCGGTGTTGGTTTAGTGGTAGAATACCTGCCTTCCAAGCAGGGGACAAGAGTTCGATTCTCTTACGCCGCACAAAAATAATGAGCGTAGCGACTATGTTTGGTGACCGATTCCCTTACGCCGCACTTTAGAAAATAATTTAAAAGTCTGTTATTATTATATTGTTGCTCTTGTGGTGAAATGGATATCATACCGGTCTTCGGAACCGTTGTTGAGGGTTCGAATCCTTCCGAGAGCACAAAAAATAAGGAGAAAAGTTTGAAAAACTTTTCGACTATATTTTTGCTAACGGAAAGATTCGAACTGAGCTGTCTGCAAAGCAAAATTTCTGAAAGAAATTTTAGACAGCGAAGCGGGGTCGCGAAATAATGAGCGAAGCGAATATATTTGGTGACCGAATACTTCCGAGAGCACTAAGTCAGATTATATGAAAAATATATTGTATAAAAAAGAAAAAATAATGATGTTTTCAAATATTTTTTTAATTTTGCCTGTAATCTTTGCTCTCATTTATCAAGAATGGCTTTATTTTTTGTTAGCATTCGGGTTATTTATTTTTTCCCCATTATTTCATTGGTATAAAATAAAATATTATAAATCATATAAGTTTAATCTATTTATGACTTTAGATTGGGTTTTTGCAGTTGTAGCTTTTATTTATATGTATATATATACATATAAAAATTTAATAGATTTTTATAGATATATTTTTATAACATTATTAACTTTAATTATTTTATTTTTCTTTTATGGATGGAAAAGGGGAGATTATGAAAAATGGCATCCAATATTTCATGTCTTAGCACCAATTGTCTCATCTTTAATTTTAATTTACGCTAATTAAAATATTGTCTTTTATAAATCTTAATTTCTACAATGTTTTTTGTCCGTTTTATTATATAATTAGATTATATAAAATAAAAATATGTCATATATAAACAATATAGAAAAAGAAACTTTAGAAAATACAAATTTTAGAACAGTACTTTATACTTCTAAATTTATGCAACTCGTAGTGATGAATATACCAACCGGTGGCGATATTGGTATGGAAGTTCATCATATAGATCAATTTATAAGAATAGAAAAGGGGAATGCAAAATCTATTTTAAATGGAATAGAAAGAGATCTCGTAGATGGTGATGTAGTGATAATCACAGCTGGCACAGAGCATAATATTTTAAATACTGGAAATGAAGATTTAAAACTTTATACAGTATATGCTTCTCCAAATCATAAAAAAGGAGTAATTCATAAAACAAAAGCTGACGCAGAAGCAGATGAAGAAAATGATGTATTTGATGGAGTAACAGATGTAGAATAAAAATATGAAAGATAAATTAAATTTAGAAATAAAAATTAGAAAAGCGAATATAAAAGACATAGATAAAGTATTAGAAATATCTAAATTGCTTTTAGATTTTCATAATAATTTTGATACATATTATACTATTTATTCAAAATATGAAGATCATAAAGAATATTATACTAGTCAATTAAAAAAGAAAAATACTATATATTTATTAGCAGAAATAAATAAAGAAATAATAGGTATTGCATCAGGCTATATAATTTCATTACCAAAAACAAAAGCTCCAAAAATAGGAGTATTGGTAAGTAATTTTGTAAAAGACAAATTTAGAAATCAAGGTATTGGTAAAAAATTGTTAGATGCTAGAATAGAATGGTTTAAGAAAAACGGTGTTAAATTTTTAGAAATGAATGTAGATGCTAGAAATAAAAAAGCTTTAAATATATTTAGAAAATATGGTTTTAAAGATTATCAAATAAAACTTAAAAAAGAGATTTTATGATTTATTAAAAAATAATTAAGAAAACCAGCCTTCGCTGGTCTTCCATTGTGGGTTACCCCAAATTGTATATACATTATAGCAAGTA
>CAZZNF010000026.1:0-5609 GCA_964655555.1 uncultured Candidatus Saccharibacteria bacterium
GAATCTTTTAAATAAAAAAAGACAAAAAAATAATAAAGCAAATAAAAATCATTGCAATTGTTGTGATTATCCGCATGAACATTAATTTATAAAAATATGATAATTGGTTTTTTAGGAAAAGGTGGAAGTGGAAAAACTTCTCTTGCGACATTGTTTGCAAAATATTTGATAGAAAAAGATAAAAATAATTTTGTCCTGGCAGTTGACAATGATCATAATATGGATTTTAAATACAATTTAAATTATGAAGATGAGATGAATTATCTTGGTCAAAGTTTATCAGAAATATTTGAGACTATAGCTATAGGGTCCACAAAAGATGTGGCAAAAACAGGGGATAGTGAATATTTTTTCTTTTTAAATCCGATTGATAAAATTACAGAAAAGTATTCTGTAAAATTATCTCACAATTTATCTCTGATATGTTCTGGTCCTCATACACAAGATATGATGTATGGCAATTCTTGCTCACATTCTTTGACTACACCTCTCAAAGTTTATTTACCACTTTTAAAATTAAATGAAAATGAATATGTGATAGTAGATGAAAAAGCTGGCACTGATGGAGTCGGTACTGGAGTGACTACTGGATTTAATATTGCTGTAGTGGTGGCAGAAGCTACAGCGCATGGTATAAAATCTGCAAAGCAAATAATTGCAATGTTGAGATTTTATAAAACACCTTTTGTGATAGCTATAAATAAAATTAGAGATGGTATAGATATTGATATTTTAAATAAAGAATTTGAAGATAGTGGAACTTTGGGAATATTGCATTTTAGATTAGATTTTGATTTTCTTGATTTAAAATTAAATGATAATTTTAGAAAAGAATTTGAAAAACTTTCTAATATATCAAAAAAGTTAAATGATGATAGAAAAGAGAGAACAAAAGAGAGGATTAGAAAGCAAGAAGAGTTTAATAAAAATAAATTTAATTAAAATTTTAATAATTTATAAAAACAAAAACCGTGTGGATGTTTTTAATATCCTCACACGGTTTAGCGGTTAATTACTTTTTTTGTTTTATTTTAAATTTTTAAGCACTCTCCGTTACTTTGTTTTTTTCTGCATCCTGCACCGTTAAATGTGGTACAGCTGCATGAATTACCAACGTAAAGGCATTCCTCGATAATACTTTTTTGTCTTGGTTTGTCAGAAGCCTTACTAGACTTGTCACGGAAATCTACTTTTTGTTTAGACATGATTAAAAAATTTTAAAAGTTTTGAAATTAAAATTAAAGAACTAGTTTAGAGAAATATTGTATCATAAATAAAAAATAGTGCAAGGGGCATTATATTTTATTTCTTTTAAATCCATCTCTAATATAATCATTGTATGCGATTATTTCCCAAGGGGAATATTTATCTATTTTTGATTTTGTTTCTATACTCTCAATATTTTCATCATCACTATTATCATCTTCTGTTATAGAATCTATAAATTTATTTATTGGAGCAAATAATTTTTTAATAGGGGAATATTTCACAAAAGTGATGCCAGCATTGTCTGAAGTGTTGTACATATTCATTTGTATATAATCTTTTACTTTTAAATCTTTTCCATATAAAAGTATAGAAAGAAACATTTTCAAAAAGATACCATGAGTCACACAGAGATTGTATTTGGAACTTTTTTTAAGTAAAAATTTTTCTGCTTTCAACGCTCTATTTTTTAAATCTAAAAAATTTTCTTCATCATAAAGTCTTAAATTTTCATCATGTATACTTTTGTCCATTGTGTCTACAAATGATTTTGCTATTGTATCATCATAGTCAAGACCCACAATGCAAGTAGGATTTTTTCTTTCTGCTATAAGATTAGTAAAAATTATTTTTTTATCTTTTAATTTTAAATATTTATTTAATATATTTGCAGTTTCTTTTGTCCTTTCAAAAGGTGATACAAACATTTTTTGTATTTCCATATTAGAAAGTCTTTTTCCTAAAGTTTCAACTTCTTCTACGCCATGTGTAGATAAACCTCCTTTATTGTCCTGCCTTCTTTTTTCTTCATTAAATACAGTCTCACCATGTCTGATTAGGTAAAAATATTTTGTAAACATATAATTTATCTTTATATACTAACATATATATTTAGTTAAATTATCCACATTTATATATTTTTTATAAAAAAAATGGGAGATACTGTTATATAATAAAAATATAAGTAATATCTAAACAAATTAGAATTTTATGACTATTCAGAATATTGAAGATGTAATGGAGCGTATAATGAGCCTCAATAGAAACCTAACAGAGGATTCTTTGAAGATTCTTTTGTCTGCAAGTGGATGGGATAGGGAAGATATCAATGAAGGTATACGTATTTTTAGAATTACAAATAAAAATACAGTTATGACATCTCCTATTGTATCTAGTCAGACAATAGATGGAAATACTGGGCTTAATACAGAAAATGTAGATGTTAATAAACAAACAAAAAATGACAATTCTTATACATTTAATTTAAATAGAGATAATAAAAATATTACAAATGCGCCTGTAGCAAACGCTGACATTGCTACTTCTGATCAAAATATAAATAAAATAGACAATAATTTAGAAATACCAAAAAAGCCTATAGATGCTGACAATACACAATCTGCTATATCATCAAATAATGTATTAGCATCACAAAATCAAAATGATAATGTGATAGAGCCCCATCATGCAAATATAGGAAAAATTATATTCTTTGTACTCGTATTATCAATAATAGGCTTATTACTAGCATATTTATTTTTACCGTCATTTACAGATTCTGTAGATAAAAAGTTTTTTAATCAAAATACTAAGCCTGTTACAGATAATTCACAAGAGATAAAACCTGTAAATTCTGCCACAAATAATGTAACTGAAAATTTAAATATCATAAATGCTACAGCTACAAATATTTCTACATCTATTGAAGATTCAAAATATATTTCAAAATTAGATAATTTAGCAAAAGATATAGAAGAATTAAAAAAAGAATTTGAAATGTTTAAAAAATCTTCTACAGGATCTACCAAGACTATAGTGAAATATATTTCTCAAAAGGGGCCGGCTGGCTCTGCTGGTAGAGGTATATCTAATGTGAGTTCTACTTCTACTGGATTTATAATAAATTATACTGATAATACAAGTGTTCTCATACCATATTCTACAAGTACTATTTTAAGTATTTTAAATTCAAAGTCTGTCTGTTTTATAGATCAAAATATTGTAGCCACAAGTACTTTGCAAGGGGATGTATGTCTTGATAGAGCAGCCGTGCTTAAACTTCTTAATAAATAATTTATATAATTTAATATTCTCATGATAAACTGTATTAGTAATACAAGATGTTAATTTGTGCTGTTAATTTGCGTTAATTTTAATAATTATTTAAAAAATCTATTTAATAAAAATATAATATTTATGGAAAATCAAGATAAAAAATGTAAATTTTGTTTATTGGGACAAGAAGGTGAATGTAAATGCAAAAAAATAATTTTAAAAGTAATTTTTGCTTTATTAATTTTTATTGGTATATGGCTAATAGCATATTGCAGTATAAAGACTTATACAAATTATAGTAATCCAAAGACAATAATAATTTCCGGAAAAGGTGAAGTCTCTGCTGTGCCAGATATTTCTACGATAAATTTTACTATGCGTAGTTCTAGAACTGATAAAGATACAAAATCTTTACAAGATGAAATTTCAAAATCCGCAGATTCTGTATTTACAAAATTAAAAGAATTGGGAATTTCAGAAAAAGATATAAAAACTGTAAATTATTATGTAAATCCAAAATATGGATATCAGGATTGTTATAGAGCTTCATCTATAAAGCCTTGCGATTCTAATGTTGTAGTAGGTTATGAGGCTAGCGAGAGTGTTCAAATAAAAGTTCGTAATACAGATAATGTTGCTAAAGTCTTGACCATATTAGCTGAGTCAAATATCACAGAAGTTTCTGGTCCAAATTTTGAAATTGACGATACAGAAAAATTAAAAATCGAAGCTAGAGATATGGCTATAGCAGACGCAAAAGTAAAAGCAAAGATTTTAGCAAAATCACTTGATGTAAAAATAAAAAAGATAGTAGCATTTTATGATGAAGAAAATAATATGCCAAGTCCTATGATGTATAAAGCTATGAGTCTAGAAAGTGGTATGGGTGGAGACGCTACCAGAGACGCTGTTTTAGCACCAGGTGATCAAAAAATCACTTCAAATGTTTCTATTACTTTTGAGATAGAGAATTAAAATATATATTTGACTTTAAATATTCAAAAGTATATACTATTGAATATGGATACAACAATTTTAATTAAAACTAAAAAGGATTTAAAATTACAAGCACAAGATTTAGCAAAAGATTTAGGGCTTTCTTTAGCTGATGTTATAAACGCTTCACTTCGTCAATTTATAGTAAATCAAGGTATTACAATTTCAAAAATACCTACAGAAAGTTTGGATGCTTATATAAATAAAAAAGAGATTCTTTCCGCTTATCAACAATCTTTAAAAGAATTTAAATAATATATGATTCTATTGAAGACTAAGAACTATAAGAAAGATAGTGAATCTTTAGAAAAGAAGTATAAAGTATTATTACTAGCACAGGAAAAATTACTTGAAAATAATATTTTTAATCCAAAACTTCATACTAAGAAGTTAAAAGGATTCCCAGACGAAGATGTTTATTCTTTTAGAATCACTAGAGCCTATAGAGGTATTTTTCGTCTTTCAGGAGATAATATAATTTTATTTGCTATTGGACATAGAAAAGACATATATCAGTCATTATAGATTTTTAAGATTTGTTATTTTTATAAAGTGATATAATTATAATATCTTAATAAAACATATGAAAACACAAAAAGGTTTTGCTACAATAGCAATTATTGGAATAATTTTAGGAGTTTTGATAGTTGGTGTAGTAGTGTATTATTTATGGAATAATAATAAACAAGATGTTGGTGTAATTATAGATGGGACTAATTTATCAAAAACAAAAGATGCCACAACATCAAATTCGAACAATTTTTCAAATTCTGGTTTAAAAAAATATGATAATACCAAATATGCTTTTAATTTGTTTTATCCACCAGAATATTTATCATCAGAAACTGAAAATGGAGGTTTTTATGATGAGTTAAATATTTTTAATTTGGATATAAAGACCCCAGATGGATATCAAAAAGATACAGATTTTGGTGAAGGTAGAGTAACTATAATGGTAAGTCCTACAATTTCAAATTGTTATTATATTAAAGATTCAATATATGGAAATATGACAGCAATAAAAATGATTAATGGTAAAGCTTTTCATTATAATCCTAAACAACCATTTGAAGATGCTGCTATGGGTGGGCAAAGAGGGTTAATTTCACTATTTTCTTTAATTGAAAATGGAAAATGTTATAGAATAGAAAAAACTATTATGTATAGAGATTCACGTGGATTTAGAGAGCCGCCATATCCTCCACATTTTGATGAGCAAAAGGCAAATTTAGATTTGGATAACATAATCTCAACTTTTAAATTTAACTAATAAATTATATTTAATTTCATAACATATATTTGACTTTTATATTTTAAAGGAGTATATTATATACATAATTTTAGAACGCCGG
>CAZZNF010000027.1:0-5342 GCA_964655555.1 uncultured Candidatus Saccharibacteria bacterium
TCTCCAATACCATCTATATCAAATTCTTCTTTTAAAATTTTCCAATCTATGATATTTTTATTTATATTTTTAATACTTTCTGAAATATTTAAAACTTTATTTTGAAAATTTTCAAAACTTCCAAACTTTTTAGCAATATCTTTGGCTGCAACCTCTCCAACTTGCCTTATTCCTAGTGCATAGATAAATCTATTTAATGAAATATTTTTTGATTTCTCAATTGCATTTATTAAATTATTTGCACTTTTTTCACCAAAGCCTTCCAGTCCTTCAATATCTTCCTTTTTTAATTTGAAAATATCTAAAACATCTCTAACAAGTCCTAAATCGTAAAATTCATCTATTATTTTCTCTCCCATTCCATCAATATTAAAAGCTTTTTTAGATACAAAATAAGTAAAATATTCACGATGTTTTGCTTCACAATTTTCATTTTTACAAAATAATCCAGTAGATAGTCCACTTTTATTTGCTTTATTTTTTTCATGGATAAGAACATTTTCACAAATAGGACATTTTGTAGGCATTATAAATTTTTTGGAATTTTTATCTCGTAATTCTTTTATTACAGATACTATTTCTGGTATTATGTCTCCAGCTTTTCTAATTATAACTGTGTCTCCTATTCGGACATCTAATCTTTCTATTTCTTCTATATTATGAAGTGTGGCTCTTTTTACTTTTGATCCAAATACTAATACTTCTTCAAGTTCGGCTACAGGTGTTGCTATTCCTGTTCTACCTATTTGTATTGTAATATCTATTACTTTTGTAGATACTTCTTCTGCTGGAAATTTATAAGCAATACCAGCACGAGGAGACTTTGCTGTAAATCCTAATTTATCAAAAATATTTCTCTCATTTATTTTTATTACTAATCCATCAATACCATATTCTTCATTGTCTCTTTTTTCTTTCCAAACTTTATACATATTTTCAATATCATTAAGATTTTTACAAAATTTACTATATGGATTTACTAAAAAGTTATTTTCTCTCAAAAATTCTAATTCTTCTTTTTGTGTTTTAAAATTTCCACCATCTATATCGTATGCAAAAACTTGTAAATTTCTATTTGCTACTATTTTTGTATCAAGTTGACGAAGAGTGCCTGCAGCAAGATTTCTAGTATTTGCATATTTTGGTAAATTGTTTTTTTCTTGCTCATGATTTATCTTTGTAAGATCAGACTTTTTAATCCAAGCTTCTCCTGTTACAGTAATAGAAATTTTTTCTTTTAATTTAAGTGGAATTGATTTTATCGTCTTAATATTTTCTGTAATATTTTCACCTATTTCTCCATCACCACGAGTTGCACCTCTTATAAATTCTCCATCTATATATGTTAATATTACCTTTAAACCGTCTATTTTTAATTCTGAAATATATGAAAAGTCTAATGATGAATTTTGTTTCAAAAGTATTTTTTGATTTCTCTCTTGCCAATCCTTTAATTCATTAAAATCAAAAACATTATCAAAACTCCATTGATGAAAATCATGTTTTACTTTTTCAAATTTCTCTAAAACTTTACCACCAATTCTTTTAGTTGGGCTATTTTTATCAATAAATTCTGGATTCTCATTTTCGAGCTTTATTAATTCATTAAAAAGAGTATCATAAATACTGTCTTCAATTTCTGGATTATCAAGTACATGATAAAGATATTGATGCTTTTCTATTATTTTTGATAATTCTTTTATTCTTTTCTTGTAATATTCTTTTTCCTTATCCATAATTATTATAAAAATTATAACAAATTTCTATATAAATTACTCATTATCAGAAGAATACCTAAAAATAGTCCTAGAAACTCTAGATTTATCGTTTTTGTTACAAGAAGAAAATCCTGTTGATGTTATAGCAAAATAACTTGTAAGATTTATCTGATCGTTAGTTCTTTCTTTATAAAAATCAACTATAACACATTTATTTTCATTATTTTCTCCTTTTATAATAAATCCAAAAGTTGTTGTGGCATTTAAAATATCTCCTGATAAAGTATAAGAGGATTTCATATTATCTAAATTATTTAACACACCATTTCTTGAAGGATTAAACCCATAATCTGTTATATTCTCATCATTAAAAATCTGATTATATGTATTATCGTCATTCGCACAAGTTACTTTATCAATTGATTTAAGTGATGGATTAATTGATGAACTTGCACTAAAAATATTATTTAAATTAGATAAAAAATACAAATCAGCAGAAGTGTTCATTACATTATTCAATATAATAGAATCACCAGTAAAATCATCTCTAAAAACACTATCTAAATAAATAGCGCATTCCATTCCAGAATCAGCAGCATTATATGCTAAATGATTATTGCTAACAAGACGAGAAAAAAATAACTCTTTATTCATTATATTTGATAAAGTTATAGCCATCATCAAAACACTTGCTACTACAATTAAAGCAAAAGCAAGTATAAATCCTTCTTCTTTTTGTCTAATGTTTATTTTTAACTTTTTATCTTTCATATATATAATCTATTATTTTTATAGATTTATCATCTATTCCTAATAATCTAGACTTTGCATAAGTTGTATTTATTTCTACTTTTATCATACTATCATTTATTTTTGTTAATTTTACTTTCCTATCAAATTGACTAAAAGATTGAATCCCGCAATAGTATCCTATAAATGTACTCAACTCTAAACTACATTCTGAAAATGGTAAAATATCTAAAATATTATTTTCGCCATAAAAAAAGGACTGATTAGATAATATAATCTCAGAGTTAAAATATGGACTTATGCTTTCAACAAAAAGTGTCCAAGCTATTTTATTATTATTTAATCCAATAGTTGATACAAATGGGCCAGGAAGACTTATAGCTACTCCACCTCTAACACATACAATAGAATATGGATTTCCATTTTCATTATTTTTTACATCTAAATCTTTACAAGCCAAGAAAAAAGAATCTCTATATGCTTTCAAGTTTTCTATTATTTCTTCTCCTAAATATGTGGCTATTAATCTGTTTTTATTTTGAGATATTTGTGTCACAGAGTTTAAAATTAATCCAAGTGGGGCTATTATAGCTATTAAAATTAAAGCAATAGAAACCAATGCTTCTATTAAAGAGAAAGCTTTTATTTTTTGATTTTTTCTAAAAAAGATTTTCATAAAATATTAATTATCTAAAATTCTTTGTGTTATAGATGATTGCAAAAATATAGAAGTTTTATTTGTTTGACCAGTAGCTATATTTAAATATGAATCCACTATTCCTGATATATATATTTCTATTCTTGGTTGTATTGTATCAGTATTAGAAATACCTCTTACTTTAAACCAAAAAGAATCTATTTGAAATTCTTTACTTGTTAATCTCATATCTGTTTCACTATTTGGTGTAAATGTGTTACTGCCAGAATCTATATCATAAGAAATTTGTCTTATAGATTTTTCTATTCTATCCAAATAAAACACTATTTTCTTGTCTTTATTATCTTGTGGTGTAAATATTACAGCATCACAAGTATTTGTTATATCATTATGAAAATCTGATTTTGATATATTTGTTGTATATTGTGTATTGTTTGATCTATTAAAACTAGTATCTTGTCCAGCTATAACATCAATAGTCGAGACAGAATTTACACAACCATATTCATAACCGAATTTTAATTCTCTTGTAATTGTATCAAGAACTAAATTAATATTATCCATAACTATTCTATTTGAAGAAATTCTTTTATAAACCTTTTGAGCATTCATCAATACAGTTAATCCTTGTACTGCAACTATAACAAATAAAGATGTTGCAACTAATACTTCTATTAATGTAAATGCTTTTTGATTTAGACTTTTATTTATTTTCATAAGATTAAAAACTACTTTTATTATTTATTGTTTTTACTTTATCCATTTTGAGTCTCAATTATTTCTGTGTCTATTCCACAAAGTCCAGATGAAATAGATATTTGTCCTATATAATAAAAATCAATTCTTTTTATTTCTTTCGGCAAAAATAAAGAACCAATTTCTATACAAATATGGTCTATTCTTCTATTTCCTCTTCCTGATGCTATTGTTGAAAATGATGTATTACTATTTGACTTATAAGATATATATATATATGGTTTTGGTCTTATAAAATAAACAGCTACTTTGTCTACATCAAAATAAGAAACTTCATCACAATCCAAAATACATATTCTTTTTATATAATTACCTTTTGTAAAAAGAATGTCTTTTGATGGTTTCGTGGAAGTAATAAGTGGAATTTCTGAATTCACTCCAGTATACAAAAAATCTCCATCAAATGTCTTAAAAAATGACTCTATTTTTGATGTATTACTCATATCAAAAAATAATCCATAACCAACATTATTAACATTATTATCCAAAACAAAGCTTGATGTTTTTGTTTGTAAATCTCTAATATCAGTAGCTAATGTATCAATATCAAATAATAAGGCATCTCTCGCTTTTCCTGAAGAATAATTACTGTTTATCATAATTCCACTCATTATAGCTATAATAGAAATAGCTATTAAAAGTTCAACTAATGTAAATCCTTTCAAATTTCTTCTTTTAAGCATATTTATATTTTATCACAAATATATTTATAGAATCTTCATTATGCTTAATATATCTATTTGAAACAAAATAACAATTATTGTAGCAATAAGAATAAATGGAGCAAATGGTATTTGTGTCTTTCTATTAAATCTTTTTGGGAAAAACAACATCAATAATAAAGATATAAATGCCCCCAAAAAAACAGAAAGAAAAAATATAGAAACCCCAGAAATAAATCCTGCTAAATATCCTATACCAAAAAATATAACTATATCGCCAAATCCTACACCTTTTTTATTTGTAAATAAATATATTAAATAAAATGGTAAAGATATTAAAAATCCAGAAAAAGCATCAAGCCAAAAGAAAGTATTTATTCCTCCAAAATAAAATGAATTATTATATAATCTATAAAAAGAAAAAGCAAAACCTATTATAATTAATAATAAAGATACATTTGTAGGTACAAATTTATGTCTTAAATCATAAACAAATAATACAGAAAATACTATATAAAGTATACTAAATAATATAAACAAAAATATAACAGTAATGATATTTGAAGAATTAGAAAAATCTAAAATTAAATCATATAAATATATTTTAGAAAAAACAATTATTAGAATACCACCAAAAAGTTCTAATAAAAACTTCTCCAAACCTATTTTTACTTTACATTTTCTACATTTACCTCTTAAGAATATATATGAAAGTGTTGGAATAAGCTCAAACCATTTCAAAACTCTATTACAAGAATCACAATTACTTCTGCCTGTTAAAAATGACTTCAAATAAAG
>CAZZNF010000028.1:0-5092 GCA_964655555.1 uncultured Candidatus Saccharibacteria bacterium
ATGAAAAAACTACCTGAAAAATACCTTTCTGCTTATGATGCAAAAAATGTAGAAACTGAAATATATAAAAAATGGGAAGATTCTGGTTATTTTAATCCTGATAATTTAAAAAATATATTAAAAGATGAAAATGGAAAAGAAAAAACATTTTCGATTATTCTACCTCCCCCAAATGTGACAGGTACCCTTCATACAGGACACTCTTTAATGCTTTCTTTACAAGACACTATTGCTAGATTTTACAGAATGAATGGGTACAGAACTCTTTGGCTTCCTGGGACGGATCATGCCGCTATTGCCACCCAATCAGTAGTAGAAAAAAAAATCCAAAAAGAAGAAGGAAAAAGTAGACATGACCTTGGAAGAGAAGAGATGTTAAATAGAATAAATAATTTTGCACTTGAATCACAAAATACAATTTTAAATCAGTTTAAAAGTATGGGAGCGAGTTTAGACTGGTCTCGCCTTACTTTTACTCTTGATGAAAAGAGAAATTTTGCAGTAAACACAATGTTTAAAAAAATGTATGATGATGGACTAATTTACCAAGGTAATAGAATAGTAAACTGGGATCCAAAAGGTCAGACTGTTATCTCTGATGATGAAATAGTCCATGAAGAAAGACGTGCCATACTTTACACTTTTAAATATAGTAAAGACTTCCCTATCGCAATTTCTACTACTCGCCCTGAAACAAAAATTGGTGATACTGCTGTAGCTGTCCATCCCGATGATGATAGATATAAAGAATTCATTGGGAAAACATATAATATTGAATTCTGTGGTGTGTCACTTGAAATAAAAATTATAGCGGACAAAGAAGTGGACAAAGATTTTGGTACTGGGGCTCTCGGGGTAACTCCTGCTCACTCACAAATAGATTCCGAAATGGCTGATAGACATAATCTGGAAAAGAAACAAGTTATAAATGAATATGCAAAGATAATAAATACAAACACTGAACTTGACGGAAAGAAAGTATTAGAAGCAAGAGAAATGATTGTCCAGTATTTAAAAGAAAATGATTTAATGATTAAAGAAGAAGAAATTTCCCAAAATGTTTCTACTGCTGAAAGAACTGGTGGCATTATTGAGCCTCTTCCAAAGCTGCAGTGGTTTATAGCAGTGAATAAAGAATTTAATCATTTTGGTAAAACTACAACTCTTAAAGATTTAATGCTTAAGGCAGTCGAGCATCAAGGTCTTCAAATTATCCCAGACAGATTTGAGAAAGTGTATTTCCACTGGGTAAATAATCTCCGCGACTGGTGTATATCTCGCCAAATCTGGTATGGACATAGAATTCCTGTATGGTATGACGAAGAAAGAAATATTAAAGCTGTAGGATTTAATGATGATGAAACTTTAAAACAAGACGAAGATACACTAGACACTTGGTTCTCAAGTGGTATGTGGACTTTCTCAACTTTAGGTTGGCCAGAAAAAACAAAAGATTTAGAAATCTATCATCCAACAAATTTACTTGAAACAGGCCATGACATTATTTTCTTTTGGGTTGCTCGTATGATAATGATGAGTATGTATACATTAAATGAAATACCTTTTAAGACTAATTATCTTCATGGACTTGTCCGCGATAATCAAGGAAGGAAAATGAGTAAATCATTAAATAATGCACTTGATCCAAGGGATTTAATAACAAAATATGGTGCTGATGCACTTCGTATGTCACAAATAGTGGGTAACGGTCCTGGAAATGATTTAAAGCTTGGTGAAGATAAAATTAAAGCTTATAAGAACTTTGCAAACAAGATTTGGAATGCTACAAGATTTGTACTTGAAAAGACAAATGACTATGAAGGGAGTCTAAATTATATTGAAAATATAACATTAGAATCTGATAAAAATATTTTAAATGAATGCTTGTTGACAATAAAGTATATTGCAAATGATATAGAAAATTACAAACTTCATATAGCCAGTGAAAAAATATATGCTTATTTTTGGCATGAATTTTGTGATAATCATATTGAAAACTTAAAAAATAGAATTATAAATAATGAAGAAAAGCTTTCAGCACAAGCTACATTATTATTTATGCTAAGAAATTTAATAATCATACTTCATCCATTTATGCCATTCATAACAGAAGAAATTTGGAAAGATATAAAAAATGAAAATGATGATTTGTTATTAACAATTTCATGGGATATAAAAAATATTTTATAAAATAACTTAACATAATTGTGGATAACTCATTATTTGCTAATTAAAGAAATAAATATTTGATGTATAATTAATATATTAATATCAATTATATTTAAAATATATGGCAGAAAATAAAAAATCATTTTTTGAAAGACTTGCTGGAACTGTTTTGACAGAAGATCTTGATAATAACGAAGAAGAAAATGAATTAGACATTGAATGGTCTTCAAGAAATAATATATTAAATGAAAGAGATTCTTCAAGACAAAATAATAATGACTTTGAACAATTAGATGAGGGTGAACTATCAGTAGATGTCTATCAAACACAAAACGAGATAATAATTGAAGCAATGCTTGCAGGTGTAAAACCAGAAGATTTACATATTTCAATAACAAGAGATCTTGTGACAATAAAAGGAAGAAGAGATGGAAATACACAAATATCACCTGATGATTATTTTTATAGAGAATTATATTGGGGTTCTTTTTCAAGAAGTATTTTATTACCTAATGAAATAGACATAGATTCTGTGGAAGCAGTAGAAAAACATGGTTTATTAATAGTTAGATTACCAAAATTAGATAAATCAAAACAATCAAGAGTTGTAGTGAGATCTATATAAAAAATTCCCTTATTTAAGGGAATTCTGTTTTAATTTTTAGAAATTTTAATCTTTTTATTACTATATAAACTATCTAAAATAGAAATTTCTCCTGTCATTAATAAAAAAGCTTGAACTGCTCCTAAGGTTTGATTTAACTTAGCGAAATAATATTCATCTTTTTTATATTTTTTTGTCTCTAATATTAGATAATAAACATGTTTTAGAATATCGTTTTTGTTTAATTCTATTTTTAAAAAATATTTTCTAAAAAATATTTTTTTAGGTTTTGTTCCCATTGTTATTAAACGAAATTCATATTCTTCTAAAATTTCTAAAATTTCTAAACTTTTTTGAAATCTGTTTCCCATTTTTATAAAATTTATTAATGTAAAAATTTAAAAGTATTATTTATTTCTATAAAATCAACTTGTGAAAACCAATTGGAATTCTTAGAGGTTTTTTCTTTTAATTTTATTTTATTCTCTTTTATGTTTTTTTCTATTACTATAAATTTTCTTTGTGTATAAAAACACTCAATTTTTTTACCTATTTCTATATTTGAAATAAATATAGTAAAATTAGATTTAGTTTTCATTTTTTAAATTTTTAATGAACAAATATTAATTCTTTAAATAATACCATATAATCATTTTTTTGAAAAGGGTCTTAATTATGTTATTATTTTAGAAAGCTCTTGTAGTTAAATGGATATAACTCCTCCGTCCTAAGGAGGGTTTGCTGGTTCGATTCCGGCCAAGAGCACTACTAACTTGGATTATCTTTTTAATTTAATTAAAAGATTATTTTATTTGATTTTTTATAATGGTGCCGAGACCCAGGCTTGAACTGGGGACCTATTCCTCTTCAGGGAAGCGCTCTACCAACTGAGCTATCTCGGCTAAATAAATGCTATTTTATATAAAAATAAAAAAATTAAATCTTAAATAGAAAGTAATTCTGATAATTTATTTGGATTAAATCCAATAATTACATCACTTTCGATTTTAATTACAGGTACACCTAATTGTCCTGTTAATTCTACCATTTCTTTTCTTTTTTCAATGTCTTCTGCAACATTGTATTCTTGATAATCTAAACCTTTTTCTTTTAACCATTCTTTAGTAAGATTACAAAAATGACAAGATGGTGTAGAAAATACTTCAATTTTTTTAACTTGTGTATTCATAAAATTTATTATTTTGCACTACAATACTAGTATAGCACATTATTTATTAAAATTAAAAATATCTTTTAAAAAGTCGAAAAATTGTTGTGTATTGCTATTTTCTTTACTTATTTCAAAGGTTTTTTTACTATTATCATATAAAGTAAGAATTTCTTCATCTTCTTTTTTTATAGAATATGTATTCCTCAAAAAAAACTCTTTCCCTTCTTCTCTCATGATGTTTTCTAACTTTTCTGTATTTATTTTTAATTTTTTTTCTATATCTGATTTTTGATTTTCTATCGAAATATAATCTTGTTCTATTAATTTATATCTTTTCTGTGTATTAAATATACCCGTCAATAAGAATGTTATTATAATAAAAAGTAAAAAAATATATATGTATTTATGTTTATTCATGTATATATAATATAACATTATATAATTATTTTAAATTTAACAAAAGTTTATAAAAATGATATAATGTATTAATGTTTAAAAGTAATCAAAGAAAAAAACTTGAATTAATTTATAAAATAGTAGCAATACTTATAGCAATATCTATGCTCGCCTTTTTGTTAATTCCTTTACTAAATGCTTAAAATAAAAAACTAAAATCTGTTTTACTTTTATTTTTTCATTAATTCTAAAAAAGTATCGTGTTCTATGCGAACTTTACCTTCTGACTGCATTCTCTTTTTTCCTTTCTTTTGTTTTTCACGAAGTTTCATTTTTCTAGTAATATCTCCACCATATAAATATCCTGTTACATCTTTTTTCATAGCAGCTATGCTTCTTGAAGCAATAATTCTTCCTTTTATTACAGCTTGTATTTTAACTCTAAATAATTCTCTTGGTAGAATTTTATAAAGCTTTTCTACTATCTCTTCTGCTTCTTCATTAGCTCGCCATTCTGCTACAACACGAGAAAAAGCAGGTACTCTTTCTTCTGCTACAAGTACATCAAGTCTTATAACATTTGCAACTTTCATATCTCCCATAGAGTAAGATATTGAAGCATATCCACTTGATGCAGATTTTAATTCATCAAAAAAGTTTCTCATAAGTTCACGAAGAGGCATAGAAACTTTAATATTTACTCTGTTTTCTCCCCAATCAAGCATATCTACAATTTCTCCTTCATGTTTTTG
>CAZZNF010000029.1:0-4914 GCA_964655555.1 uncultured Candidatus Saccharibacteria bacterium
AGACGCACTTGCCTTAGGAGCAAGCGGAGCAATCCATGAAGGTTCAAGTCCTTTCTCGGGCACCAAAACAGAACTTATATGATATACTCTCAATATAAATATGGTATCATATATTTTTAGAAATGAATTATTAAAATCAAATAAAACTTTTCAAATTAGTTTATTAATTATCGCTATTTCATTTTCTTTAATAATAGCATCAAAATTATCTTTCCTTTTTTCTCCATTTTTATGGGGGATAGTTTTTTATTTTACATTTAGGCACATATATATTAAATATACTAAAAATGAAAAAAGAAGAAAAATATTAATAGCTATTCTGTTATCATTATCACTTTTAGCATTTATTACAATAATATCTTTTTTATTTATTTTAATTTTAAATGCTAAATTATTACCTTTTTTACTTAATAAGGAATTAATAAATAATACAATAAATATATTTTCTAATAATCTTCACAAGATTTTACCAGAATACATAGATATATCTTCTTATTTACTTAATATATTTCCTAAAATCTCAAATTATTTTTTATCTTTTATAACAAATATTAGTTCAATATTATTAGATATTCTTTTTACAATTATAATATTCTTTATATTAATTATTAATAATAGTAGAATAATATTATTTTTAAAGAAAATTTTACCATTTAACGAAGAAGGTAATATTTCATCAATAAATAGATTTGAATCTTTAGTAAAAGGAAATACTATAAGTATTCCGCTAGTAGCCATTTCTCAAGGCATTGTAAGTATTATTGGATATTATTTATTTGGGTTTTCAATAGCAAATGCATTTATTTTAGGTTTTTTGACTGCTGTAGCATCAATAATACCAATAATAGGTATAACTATAATTTATATACCAGCAGTTTTATATTTAATTATATTTAATTATAGTCTTTTTAATGGAATAGCTTTATTTCTCTGGTTTTTTATTTTAGTTGCTAGTGTTGATAATGTAGTAAGGGCTATATTTCAAAAAAAGATATCTAACATTTCTCCATTTTATACTATTATAGGATCTATAATAGGTGTACAAATATTTGGATTAAGTGGACTTATTTTTGGGCCAATTATTCTTATAATAACTACATCTTTATGGAAGTTGTATTATAATAATTTTGGACTATATAAATTAGATAAAAAATAAAAACTCTTGTATTAAGAGTTTTTATTTTTTGTAATTTTATATATTAAAAACTACTAATTAATAATATAATACTTATTAACAATAAACATATTGTAGAAAAAATTAAAGTAGTATTTTTGTTCTTTGTTATATTTAATTCGAAATTTGATGATGATTTTGGAAACCATAAAAATAAAATACCTTTTAATAAAGAAACGATACCTAAAATGGAAATCATTGAAGATATATTATTAGAAAAATTTGAAAATGCTAACAATACAGAGCCTGTTAATACTGCTGTATAACCATAAATCCAAGATAAAGTTTGATCTTTTCTTATTTTTTCTAATAAAAGTTTAACATTATTAATATGTATAAGTATTGAAATACTCACTATTAGAAATGTTATACCAAAAACTTGCCCTAAAATACTTGTTGTTATCATATAATTAAATTAATTTTAATAAGTTAATTATATCATAATAAATTATTTTTTATGCAACAAATCATTTATTCTTTGTCTAATTTTATCTCCCTCATCAATTTTTATTTCTACAAATGGTATTGTTCTTATTTTTAATTTATTTTTTATTTCTGTTCTTAAATCACTTCTTAATCTTTTTGCAAATGACAAAGCTTCTTCTTCTTTATTTGTTGGTAATATGGTTATATATATATCAACTCTTTTAAAATCTTTTGTTATACTTACTTTAGTTACTGTTATAAGAGATATTTTTGAAGATTCTTTTTGAAAAAAATCCTGAGCTATAGATTTTAATTCTAAAGATATTTTTACTTGTCTTTCAGTTTTTCCTGTAAAGTCTAAGTCTTCTATTTCGTGTCGTGTTTTCATATAATTAAATAATTTTTCTTTTTTCTATTTCAATACATTCAATTATATCTCCTGGTATTATTTCAATTTTACTTTCAATCATTATTCCACATTGATTTCCTTCTAAAACTTCTTCAGTTTTAATTTTCATACTTTGTAATTCTATTACTTTTCCTATTCCAATATTAAAATCTCTTCTAATTATTTTTATTTTTTTACCAAGCTTAATAATACCTTCTTTTACTTCACCACCTAGAACTTGTTTATCTTTATTTGTCGAAAATGATTTTAATATCTTTAATTTACCTAAAGATATCTCTATTTCTTCATGAGGTAATCTACTTTCTACAATTTCTTGAAACCATTCTGATAATTTATATACTATATCAAATATAGTCGGCTTTATATTAAGTCTATCTGCTTCTATTTTAGCATTATTTTCTATATTTACATTAAATCCTATTATTAATATATTTTGATCATGAGAAGACACCAAAATATCATTTTCAGTTATATTTCCTATACCACCTCCAACTATTTTTATTTTTACACCAGTAGAACTCTTTGTTTTTTTGTCATATTCTAAATTTCTCAATTCTTTTTCTATTGAATTATATGTTCCAACTCCATCGGTTTTTAATATTATAGGTATAACTAGCTTAGCATTTCTATATAATTTAGGATCTAAGATTTCTTTTTTTATATTTTCTTTTTCTTTCTTTTGTAATATTTCTATTTCTTTTTTGTCTGTATTTGATATAAATGATGAATTTATTTCTGGTACAGCATCAAAACCAGTTATTTTGACAACTTGTCCTGCAACGGGATTTGTTATTGGTTTTCCTAAAAAATCTTCAACTATACGAATAGGTGATATAGCTGTACCAGCTAAAATTGAACCATTTTTTGGTAATATACCATCTTTTATGACAAGGGTAGATGAGATACCTCTTTTTTTATCTAAAAATGTTTCAAGAACATATCCACTTGCAAATTTTTTATCATCATATTTAAAATCTTCCAAATCTGAAACTAATAATATAGTTTCTAGTAATTCGTCTATACCTTTTTTGGTTTTAGAATCTATTTCTACGAAAGGAATATCTCCACCCATTCCTTCTATGTATATTCCATTTTCTATTAAAGAATTTTTTGTTTTTATGATATCGCTTGAAGGTTTATCTACTTTACTTATAGCAACTATTAATTGTAAATTATTTTCTTTAATAGTATTAAAAGCATCAATTGTTTGTTCTTTTACTCCATCTTCTCCTGATACTATCAAAACTGCTATATCTGCTATTTTAGCTCCACATTCTCTCATACAAGTAAATGCTTCATGACCAGGGGTGTCTAAAAATGTTATTTTTTCTACTCTTTTTTTGTCTTTTGTTGAATGAGAAATCTCATAAGCACTTATTTGTTGTGTTATTCCTCCTATTTCATTTTCTACTAAATTAGTATTTCTTATTGCATCAAGAAGTGAGCTTTTACCATGATCAACATGACCCATAATAGCAACAATAGGTTGTCTTTTTTTAAAATTAGTTTCTTTATGCATATTTTTTAAATAATATCACAAAAAGCATATTAAGTCTATATTTTTTTTGAAAATATATTGATTATTCAAGAGTTTTATTGTATTATTTACATAATAATTTTATGGATAAAGAGAAAAATAAGGATCAAAAAAGAATTTATCTAGATTTTGCTTCACAAACTATCATAAATAATAAAGTCTCAAATGAAATAAAAAAAGCAAAAGAGTTTAATTTTAATCCTGCTAATTTATATAAAGAAGGATTATATGCAGAAAATCTTCTTAATGAAGCTAGAAAAAAAATAGCAAATGTATTAGGGGTAAAGAATTATGAAATATATTTTACAAATAATGGAACTATTTCTTGTGCTACAGCTATTATTGGTGTTGTAAATAAATATAAAGAAAATAATTTAAAAAATAAAAATTATATAAAGCCACATATTATAACTTCTAATATAGAGCACTCATCAGTTTTAGAAAATATAAAATATTTAGAAAAAATAAATGAAATAGAAGCTACATATATAAATTGTGATGAAAATGGATTAATTTCTCCAGAGTTTATAAAAAAAGAAATAAAAGAAAATACCATTTTAATATCTATAATGTATGTTAATAATGAAATAGGAGTAATTCAAGAAATCAAAAATATTTCTAAAAAAATAAAGGAATATAAAAAAGAAAATAAAAAAGGTATAGTAGATTATCCATATTTTCATACTGATGCAGCACAAGCTCCAAATTATGTATCTTTATATATCGATATGCTTGGAGTAGATATGCTTTCTTTAAATGGCTCTAAAATATGTGGTCCAAAATCATCTGCTATTTTATTTAAAAAAGAATATGTAAATATTTCTCCAATTTATTTTGGTGGAGGACAAGAAAGGAATATTTTTTCTGGTACACAAGATATAGAAAAAGCCATAGGTATAGCTCTAGCAATAGAAAAAGCACAAGAAAATAGTAAAAATGAAAAACTTTTAGAGGGTATTGCAACTTTAAGAAATAGTTTATTAAAAAATATTCTTAATAATATAAAAGAAGCAAAATTAAATGGATATTTTAATGAAAATGAATGGAAAAGCGAAAAGCATAATATAAAAAAAGAAGAGAGGAATCCAAAAAGAGTACCAAGTAATATTTCTGTTTGGCTTCCAGATTTTCCTTCAGATGAAATGATAATAAGGTTAGATAAAAGAGGTTTTGCAATATCTGCTGGATCGGCATGTAGCGCTAAAAGTGATGAATATAGTCATGCGATATTTGCTTTATATAAAAATAAAATGAAAAAAAATGAAGCAGAAAAAATAGCAAGAGAAAGTATAAGGATAAGTATAGATAAAAACACAAAAGAAGAAGATTTAAATGATTTTGTCCGAGCTTTAAAAGATATTTATTATA
>CAZZNF010000030.1:0-4574 GCA_964655555.1 uncultured Candidatus Saccharibacteria bacterium
AAGATACTATATTTGCTAGTGATTATATTGTTGATATTGGTCCAAAAGCAGGAGTTCATGGAGGTAAAGTAGTAGTATCAGGATATCTTGAAGAATTATTAACATCTAAAACAAATACTTCAAAATCTTTAACTCTTTCATATTTAAGAGGTGAAACAGAAATTCCAATACCTAAAAAAAGAAGAGACGGTAATGGTGCAGAAATAAAAATCAAAAATGGAAATATTTTTAATATTAAAAATTTAAATGTTAGAGTCCCGCTTGGAAAATTTAATGTTATTACAGGAGTATCTGGATCTGGAAAGTCTAGTTTTATGTATGAGATTTTATATAAAAATCTTCTTGCTAGACTTGAAAGGAGATATAGAACTGCAAAAATATATAATTGTGAAGAGATAACAGGTACAGAATATATTTCAAGAGTTGTAATGATAGATCAGTCAGCTATAGGTAGAACCCCGAGAAGTAATCCTGCTACTTATACTGGGGCATGGACTCCTATTCGTGAGCTTTTTGCAAATACAGAAGAAGCGAGAATTCGTGGCTGGAGTCATTCAAGATTTTCATTTAATAGAAAAGGTGGTCGTTGTGAAGCTTGTGAAGGTAATGGAGAGATTGCTGTTGAAATGCATTTTTTACCTACAGTATATGTAACATGTGATGTCTGTAATGGTAAAAGATTTATGAAAGAAACTCTTGAAGTAAAATATAAAGGAAAAAGTATTTATGATATTTTGAAAATGACAGTAGAAGAGGCATTAAAATTTTTTGAAGCTATTCCTGCTATTTATGATAGAGTAAAATCATTAAATGATGTAGGTCTTGGTTATCTTGAACTTGGACAAAGTGCTACTACTTTATCTGGTGGTGAGGCACAAAGAGTGAAAATATCTAGTGAGCTCTATAGAAGACATACAGAAAAGACAATATATCTTTTAGATGAGCCATCAATCGGTCTACATTATGAAGATGTTAAAAAACTTTTAGAAATATTAAATAGACTTGTAGATAGTGGAAATACTGTAATTCTCATTGAACATAATTTAGATATTGTAAAAAGCGCAGATTATATTATAGATATTGGTCCAGAAGGTGGAATATGTGGTGGTAAAATTATTGCACAAGGTACTCCAGAATATGTAGCAAATGTAAAAGAATCTTTTACAGGACAATATTTAAAGAGAGTATTAAAGAAAAAATAAATTTCTTAAAAAGAGTTTTTTATGTTATAATTTTAAAATTAAAAATAGATTTAAATATTTATATATTTTTATCTATTTTTAATATGCGTCGGTGGTAGAGTGGTCAATTACAACAGACTGTAAATCTGTCGCCCTTCGGGCTACGTTGGTTCAAATCCAACCCGGCGCACAAAATATATATTTTTATAGTATGTCGAGTATTTTTACTAAAATTATTAATAGAGAAATAGAAGCAGATATATTTTATGAAGACGAAAAATATATTGCTTTTTTAGATATTAATCCTGTGCGAGATGGCCATTTACTTGTTGTCCCAAAAAAAGAAATAGATTATATTTTTGACTTGAATGATGAAGAATATTTAGAATTAATGTCTATATCAAAAAAGATTGGTATAATGCTTGAAAATAAATTGAAAGAAAAATTAAATATTTTGAGAGTTGCTATAGTTATAGAAGGATTACAAGTTCCTCATGTGCATGTGCATTTAATTCCACTTTATAAAGAAGAAAAAGGTCTAGCGATAGGTAAATACAATAAATTATCTTTAGATGAAGTTAGAAATATAATTTTTAATTAAAATATTAAAAAAAGAATAATATATTTTATGCGAAGATTGTCAAAATTTATAAAAATAGTAATAAAAGTTTTAATAGTAATTTTTGCTATTTGGGGTTTTGTTTTAACAGTAATATTTTTTGCAATGAAATTTGGCTTGACAAAAAATAAAGGATATATAGACAATCAATCACAATATTTTAAAAAACTTTTAAATAATGCTGAAAATGGTAATGATGAAAGGAGTAATATAGCTGTAAAAGATTTTGAATACATTAAAAATCTTGAGGAATGGAAAGTTATATCTCTTGGTATAGAAAAAGATAAAAATATTATAGAAAGAGTTGCAAAAGAAACTAATATAAATGCAAGATTAATAATTACTCCTCTTGTAGCTGAACAACTTCGTCTTATGACAAGCGAAAGAGAAATATTTAAAAGATATTTTCAACCACTTGCTGTACTTGGAACACAAACACAATTTAGTCTTGGGATATACGGTATAAAAGAAGCTACTGCTAAAGAGATTGAAAGAAATCTTAAAAATCCAAATAGTCAATATTATTTAGGAGAAAAATATTCCCATCTTTTAGATTATTCTACAAGTAGTGAAACTTTGCTTGTAGATGCATTTACACTTGAAGTAGTAAAAGATAATAAAATTTCTTCTACCGCAAATACTATTTATACAAATATTTCAACATCAACAAACACAGAATATAAAGATACTATTTTACTTGAAGGAAATGATGCTGAAAGAGTAAGAAGACTTACAAATGAAAAAGATCATTATTATTCTTATCTTTATGCTGCGATATATTTAAAACAAATTGAAACAGCATGGAAAAATGCAGGATTTTCGATTTCTAATAGACCAGAAATTATCGCTACATTATATAATATTGGTTTTAATAATTCTCATCCAAATATTGATCCTAAGGTTGGGGGTGCAGAAATAAATCTTTATGGTAAAAAATATTCTTTTGGAGCAATTGCTTTTTATTTTTACTTTTCAGATGAACTTTCAATGTTTTTAAAGTAATTAATGTATAATATTGAAATGAATGATATTAAAAAACAGTTTCAAATTTTTGAAAATTATAAAAATAATACGGGTGAAGATTTAATTTATCTTGATTCTGCGACATCATCTCTTACACCTGATTCTGTTATTCAAAAAATGAATGAATATTATTTTCATTATAGAAGTAATATAGACAGATCTATTTCTAAAATATCTATAAAAGCTACTGAAGAATATAATAAATCAAAAAAATTTTTAGCTAAATATCTAAACACTAGTGAAGAAGATATTATTTGGACTTCTGGAGCAACAGCATCTAGTAATATGCTTATAGATATGATAAATATTTATGATGAAAAATATAAATTTTTGAATGAAGGAGACGAAATTTTGACAACTATAATGGAGCATCATTCTACACTTTTGCCATTACAAAAATTAGCGAAAATAAAAAAAATGAATTTAAAATTTTTAGAACTAGATTCATATTTTGATTTAGATTTATATGATATTAAAAATCTTGTATCAGAGAAGACTAAAATAGTTTCAATTACTTTAGCTTCAAATGTTCTTGGAACAATAAATGATATTAAAAGTATTATAGAAGAAATTAAAAAAATAAATAAAAATATTTTTGTAATTTGTGATATGACATCTGGATTTTCGCATATGAATATAAATATGAAAGAATTGGGAAAATATGTTGACGCTGGATATTTCTCACTCCATAAAGCTTTTGGGCCTACTGGAGTCGGAGTGCTTTTAATAAAAAGAAATTTATCAAGACAAATGTATCCAAGTATTTTAGGTGGAGGTATAATTTCTAATGTGCAAAAAGAGAGTTTTGATTTAAGAAGTGATATTAAAGCTTTTGAAGCGGGCACATCTAATATTGCTGGAATAATTGGTACAGGAGAAGCTGTTAGATTTATAGAAAGTGTGGAAGGAAATAGAAAAGACAATATAATAAATCATATTAGAAAATTAACAGAAATATTTTTGAAAAAAATAAAAGAATTAAATACTGATGAAGATTTCAAAATAAATATTTTTGCAGGACGAAGTGATAGAAATGTTGGTATTGTTTCTTTCCAAATTATAGTAAATAGAAAAGAAATTCATTCACAAAATGTTGTTGAAATATTTGCAAAACATAATATACAAGTGAGAGCAGGACATCATTGTGTAGAGCCACTTATAAATTATTTAAATATTCCAAATGGGCTTACAAGAGTGTCTTTTCATATTTATAATAATGAAAATGATATAGAAAAAGTAATTTTGGTTTTGAAAGAAATTAAAAATACTTTTTTATAAATTTTATATTTTTAATAATTTATCTATAATTTTTTCAAAATATGATGTTTCAATAGCGCCAGAAATTTTTTGAACTATTAATTGACCATCTTTGTCTTTATACAAAATCAAAGAATATGGAGTACCTTCTAAACCAGCACTTATTGCATCATTGTGATTTGATAAAAATTCATCATTATAAGGCATTGTATTTATACAATTAACTAATTCATTTAAATCAAAATCTTTATTTATATTTTGATTTTTATTTTTAGCTTCATCTACAGCATATTTTGCAATATCAGGCAAAATAGACAAATCAAGACCATTATTTGCTGGTGTTATACTATAAAGTCTATTAATAAAGTTAATATAAGCATTTTGTCCATACAACTCTCTTACACATAAAGAAGCATTACTTTCCGTTGGAGCTTTATCATGAAAACTTAAAGCAAAGTGTCTATATACAATAGATATTTTTGCTTTTTTATAAT
>CAZZNF010000031.1:0-3176 GCA_964655555.1 uncultured Candidatus Saccharibacteria bacterium
AAAGGTGAATAAATAGTTATTTTTGGTCCAGATAAGTAATTTGATATTTTGAATATACTATATACTATTACTAATAATACAAAGAGTATAAAAATATTTTTTTTTAAATTATCTCTAGAAGAAGAAATATTTTTATTTATCATATTTATTTTTATTCATCAATATTTCTTTCTTTTTCTAAATCGTCTAATTCTTCTTCTAGTTTTTCTACATCACTTCTATTATCTTTTACTAGAATTTCTCTTAGTCTTTTTCCTGGTACATCAGGACCTATTATATTAAATCGCTCTAATTTATCTATTGTCCTAGCTGCTCTATTATAACCCCAACCAAAAGCAGTTTGTAAAGCACTCTTGGAAGCTCTACCTGTTGCCAAAATGTAATCTTTTGCACTTTGATAATCTTCATCGTCTTCTGGTTCTTCTTCATCTTGATTTTGCATTTCTTTATAAGAAGAAGAAATAGAAGATGATTTCACTTTTTGCATATCTATAGTATCTCCAAAATAATCTTCATATTTTTCTTTGATATCATGAACTACGGCTTCAACTTCTTCTGTTGATACGAAAGGTGCTTGAACTCTTATTATTCTTGATCCATTCATATAAAGCATATCTCCATTTCCAAGCAAATCCTCAGCACCAGCTTGATCAAGAATAGTCCTAGAATCTATTTGTGTAGTTGTTTTTAATGCTATTCTTGAAGGTATATTTGCTTTTATTGTGCCCGTAATAACTCTAACATCAGGTCTTTGTGTTGTTAAAATTAAATGTATACCAGCTGCTCTTGCTTTTTGTGTAAGAGAAGTAACAATAGGAGTTAATTCTTTTGAATATGAAAGCATAAAGTCATTAAACTCATCAAATACTATCACTATAAAAGGCAATCTCGGAGCATTGTTTTCTGTTTTTGTTTTTTGTTTTGAAGGCTCTATTATCTTTTTATTATAATCTGTTAAATTAGCAACTTTGTATTCTCCTAAAATATCATATCTTCTATCCATTTCTTGTGCAGCCCAATTTAATACTTTTATTGCTGTTTTAGCATCTTTCACAACAGGTGTATACATATGAGGTAGGGAATTATAGACAGGGAAGTCTACTCTTTTTGGATCAAGAATAATTAATTTCAAATCATTTGGAGAGTTTTTGTAAAGTAAAGACAAAATAATATTATGTAAAGTAACTGACTTTCCTACTCCTGTAGCACCAGCAACTAAAAGATGTGGCATTTTTGATAAATCTGAAAACACTGGCTTACCTACTATGTTTTTACCTATTGCTAAAGTAAGAGGAGAACTATTTTTGAAATCTTCTAATTCTAATAGACTTCTTAATCCTAGCTTTGTCGTCTTCTCATTTGGTATTTCAATTCCAACAAAAGGTTTTCCTGGTATTGGAGCTTCTATATGCATATTTGTAGCAGCTAATGCCATTTGTAAATTATCTTTTAATGATAATATACTTTTGATACGGACATCTTGAGCTGGTTTTAATGTAAATTGTGTTACAGATGGACCAACTGTAACTTCTCCCATTTCAACTGGTATATTAAATTGATCTAATACTTTTTGTATTGTATTCATTTTAGATTTAGAATCACCAGCAGAACTTTTACCAGAATCCCCATTTAATAAATCAAGAGAAGGAGGGACAAACTTTTCTTCAAAATCTTTTTTCTTATTTATATTATTTTTTGAAATATCTTTTACAGGTATTTTTGATATTTTGATTTTTGTTTCTTTTTCATTTGTATTTGTATATTCTGTTTCATCTTCTAAATTATTTTTAGATTCTGTTTCTTCTTTTTTTGTGAAATTATTTAATAATTCAGAATGTAAATTATATATATTGTCATTATCAAAATCCATCTCATCTTCTTCTACTATTATATTTTTTGAATTATTAGATTCTCTTTTCTTAAAAATGTTTTTTATTGACGAGAATATTATTAAAAAGATATTTTTTGTTTTTGATTTAGATTTTTGAAGAGCATTATTTAATAAATTTTCTTCACCATATTTTGTTATTTTTATTTTAGGTCTGTCATTATATACGAGAATAAATGTTATTAAGAATAAAGATAATGATATTATAGATGGTAATATATTTCCTAAATATGTTTTTAATACAAAGTTTATAAGTTCACCAATTTTACCAGAAAAAGGTATTCCAATAGATGCCGTAAAACTAGTAATTGAAAACACCATAACTATAACAGCAACTGAATTGACTAAGTCAAAAAGCTTTTTGTATTTATTTGTCCAAAATCTATATGATACAAAAATAAATGGAATAAATATTAAATATGATATCCAACCAAATACAAAAGAAATACCGTTAAAAGTTTTATTACCAAGATATCCAGCTAAATTAAAAGAAGAGAATAATAAGAAAAGACCAATTATAAACAAAACTATTGATATGATACTATCACGAACTATGGGGGACTTTTTATTTATTACAATTTCTTTTTGCTCTTTTTTTATTTCTTGTTTTTGATTGTTCTCAATGCTCATATTTATTATATAAAAATTATATCACGAAAAATAAAGCTTTATTTTGTATAAACATAATAAAAATAAATAAATAAACGACATTATATAAAAGACAAAATAGACAAAATGATTATAAAAGACATAATATTATTATATTTAGATATACAAGATTAAATACTTTTTATAAAGGACATTATATAAATAAAACTTTATAAAAGACAAATAAAATAAATTCTATAAACGACATTTTAATATTTTTATAAAATTAAATACTTGCTTTTTTAGACAAAAAAGTATAGTATTCTCAATAATATTAATGTAAGGTTATGGATAAAGAAAATCAATATCAAAACTTACTTTTAGCCAAAAAAACAGAAAAAATTGTTGTAGCAATTTTCTTAGTCTCTCAATTTCTAAACGACAAAGAAAATATAAAATATAGTATTAGAGATGAAGCTGTATATTTATTAAAAAACACAAAAACAATAGCATTTGAAGAAATAGAAAATCATTTTGTCTTTTATAAAAAAATATTAGAAAATATTTCAAATTTGATATCATATTTTTATATTACAAAAGAGGCAAATCTAATATCAAAAATGAATTCAGAAATAATAATAGAAGCATTAAGAGGATTAGAAAACATCTTTTACAAAAAGCAATTTCAATTTTCAGAAAA
>CAZZNF010000031.1:3276-4415 GCA_964655555.1 uncultured Candidatus Saccharibacteria bacterium
CAAAACAAATAAAACCAAATAAAACCAAACAAAATGAAGAAAAAAAGAATAATAGAAGAGAAGATATATTAAATCTTTTTACAAAAGGGGTAGAAGTATCTATAAACGACATTTCTAAAAAAATAATTGGAGTTTCAATAAAAACATTACAAAGAGAATTAAATACTCTTCTTGAAGAAGGACAAATAAAGAAAATTGGTGAAAAGAGATGGAGTAAATATATTCTAAATCAAAATTAATTTCTTAACATTTTTAACATATTAACAAAATTAACTTTACTTTATTTATATATAAATCTATTTGTGTTATACTATTTGCAGACGACCTTGTTTCTCTGGTAAAGGGCGTCCTCTGGTATTTGAGATACATTTATAAGTAAAAATATAGGTATCACAAAAAACTAAATTGATCATTGGCAATAGAATATAGACGCAGATTAGAAATTATTATTAATTATTATTAGTCTTAATATTAACCCTAATAATGTGTTTATTATCAATCGCAGATTTTTATGTAAATGTTTTTTACGGAAATATTTATTTTAATTATCGACAATGATTGGTTTAGATAAGGATTAAAATATTTCGCTTGTCGAAAGCATTAGAAATATTTTATTTCTTGATCTCTATAAAAGATCAAAATTATAAATTATTATAAAATTTTATGAATTTCAAATTAAAGACAGCAGTTATTTCTGCTATCTCAGTGGGTGCTTTTGCTGGAGCTATGATGGTTTCAGCACAAAATGCTCCAGGTTGTTTCAACTTCACAAGAAATCTTTCTCTAGGTTCTACTGGAGCAGATGTTAAGGCTTTACAACAAGTTCTTAACTCAACAGGTTTCGTAGTTTCACAATCAGGAGCTGGATCTCCAGGAATGGAATCTAATTACTTTGGTGTTTTAACAAAAGCAGCAGTAATTAAATGGCAAGAAGCTAATTCAGCAGCAACTCTTGCACCTTGGGGATTAACAAAAGGAACAGGACTAGTAGGTTCTGCTTCAAGAGCATTATTAAACTCATGTACACCAGGAGGAAATAATGGCAACAACAATGGCAACAATAATGGTAATAACAATGGAACTTCTACAACAAATGGAACAGTTTCAGTATCATTATCAAGTTCACAACCAAATAATGT
>CAZZNF010000032.1:0-4247 GCA_964655555.1 uncultured Candidatus Saccharibacteria bacterium
AGGACAGCGGCCTTTGAAGCCGTGAATCTTGGTTCGATTCCAAGTCTGGCAGCAAGCTTAAGATCAGGAATGATTATTGCAAATGAAATAATATCATCATTAATAAGAGATAGAATATTCCAAAATTCTGACTCTTTATCAATATTACAATCTTCTGCTATTAACGCTGCTTTTTCTAATAAAGAAAAAATAAAGAAGGAAAGAAAAAAATATTTCTCTTATATAACAAATGAATATTGTGAAAGATATTTATATGTAAAAAGTATAATAAAAGGAAAACAATCATTATCAAAAAAAGAAATAATTCTTCTTGATAAAATTATTGGTAAGAATAAAATAAAGAAGGAAAAAGATTTATTCTCAGGAATTAAAGATATTGATATAGTATTCGAGCCTAAATCTGGTTTTTTTATACTATTAGATATGACTAGATTAATAGGAAAAAAATATAAAGGATTTAAAATCCTTGATGAAAAATCATTGTTACAATTTCTATATACTTCTAATAATATAAAAGCTTTAACAGGAAAGGCATTTTGTTGGCCAAATGATAAACAAATGGTTATAAGAGTAACTACAGCTCTTAGCTATAAAGATTTAACAAAAGCTTTCTCTAAATTAAAATCATCTATAAAATTATTATCATGAAAGTATATATAGCTTCATCAGAAAAACATGTTGGAAAAATAGAAGAAGATATTTATTTTTGTAAAAAATACAATGATTTAAATATTGAAACAAAAATAGAAACAATAGAAAATGTAATTAAAAAAGCAAAATCAAATGATATTGTAATTTTAAAAAGTATATGGGGGTATTATAATGATTCTGGTTTATTTTTACAACAAATAAAAAAACTGCAAAAAAGACGAATCAATTTGGTAAATACTTACAAGTTTATTTGTTGGAATATAGATAAAATAAAATATTTAAAAGATATAAAAAATCTAGACATAATACCTACATATCCTATTGATATAAATAAATTAAAAACTAAAGATAAATTGGAAATATGCATACAAAAAATTATTAAAAATATTAATACAAGTGAAATTGTTTTAAAACCCTCAATAGGAGAAAGTGGTTATTTGACCAAAAAATTTAATAAAGAAAAAGACTATAAAAATATAGTAAGATTTATTATAAAAAATAAAAATACAAAATTTGTCTTGCAACCTTTTATTAAGGAGATATCAGAAGGAGAGATATCTGTAATATGTATAAATGGTATACCAGTATACGGAATAAGAAGATATCCTGGGATTTTATCTGAAAAGAAAACTACCGAGTACATTGAAAAAAAATATTTATCAAAAAAAGTAATAAATACTTCTAAAAAAGTAAATGATTTTTTAAGTAAAAAATTTAAATCTTTACCTAATATTTGTAGGATTGATTTTGTAAACACAAAAGATTCTTTCAAAATTCTTGAGGTGGAACTAATAGACCCAGACTTGTTTTTTAGAAAAATACCTGAAAATATTAAACAAAAAGCATTTTCTTTATTAGAAAAATCTATTTTAAAATAATATTTATATAATATAAATATTATGATATATTAAATGTAATTAAAATAAATATATGTATAGAAAAGGTGTAGCAGCTCTAATAATAAATAATAAACAAGAATTTCTTCTTGTAAATTTACTTTCTTTTGAAGAAAAATATTTTGCTATCCCAGGTGGCGGATCAGATCCTAATGAATCTATAGAAGAGACAGTGTATAGAGAAATAAAAGAAGAGCTTGGTATAGATAAAGAGTTACTAGAGCTAGTAGGAAAAAGTGAAAATCCTCTTCAATTTTAATTTAAAGAAATAAATCTCTCTCGTGACGGAATAGAATATGAAGGATCAGAAAAATACTTTTTCGGATTTAAGTTTTTAGGAGATGATACCCAGATAAAATTACAAAAAGATGAAGTGAGATCTTATAAGTGGGTAGCCTATCAAGATCTAAAAGATTATTTACTATTTGATAATCAACTTGAGGATACAAAAGAAAAAATAGGAGAGATATTTAAAGATATAAAATAAAACATGAATAAACCAACTATTCTTTTTGTAGAAGAAAATGAAAACACTTTATCGAATAGAATAGTTGAAGATTCGACTATTTTTGTCGTATTGTTAAGATTCAAACAAAACTTTAATTTCTCTAAAAATTATTTAGAAAAAACTAAACATACATTATCTTTTATATTAGATAAAGAATCCCCTATTGAACATGAAGTAAAAAGATTTGAAGAATTTTGTGATAACAATAATATAAAAGTCGAGTTTTTTTATAACAATTCTGAATATAATCAAGAATTAGTACAAAACTTTGCATCTTTATTAAAACTTAAAAATAGTCTAACCAAAGAACAATCTCTTATAGTGAGAGATAAAGCAAAAATGAAAGACTGGCTAAGGGAAATAGGTCTAAGAACTATGAACTATTCAGAAATATCTTCAAAAGAAGATGTCATTAATTTTTCTAATAAAAATAATGGATTTCCTATTATACTTAAATGGAGAAAAGGACTATCCTCTATTGAGGTTTACAAAATAAACAAAATCGAAGACCTTGATAAATTAAATATAGATTATTCTTCTAAAAGATTTATCGTAGAAGAATATTGTCCATATATAATTTGGTGTCTGGATTCTCTGGTACAAAATGGCAAGATATTAAAAACATTTATAACTTGGTTACCTTATACAAATTTAAGTTTTGCAGAAAAAAAAGATAAGTTTGCACAAATAACAGTAAATAAGAAGCCAGAGGAAATTAAATTCGACACTGATCAATTAAATCAATTTATAATTGATAATTTAAATTTAAAAAATGGTTATATACATCTAGAAGCTTTTATAGATAAAGAAGGACAACCAATTATTTGCGAGTTTGCATGGAGAACACCTGGAGAATATATGCTGTCTAATCATAGTAAAGCTTTTGATATTGATGTTTGTAAAATATTAATAGATATAATGGTAGAAAGAAAAATAGAAACTATTAAAGATATAGAAAATACAATATGTGTAGGAGATATGTTTCTTCCTGTCTACAATGGAAGAATTAAAAACATATCAGGTTTTGATGATTTAAAAAATATAGAAGGAGTTTTGACTGGAGAAATAAAATATAAAAATAATGATGAAGTAGTAACAAAAAGACAATATACAGATTCGTCTGGATGGTTACAAGTAGAAGGAAAAAACAAAGAAGAAGTATTAGAGAGAATGGTCGCAATCTATAATGAATTTATTCTAGAAATGTATTAATTTATACTATTGATTTATATTTAAATATGTTGTATTATGTAGTCAGTTCTTTTAACAATTAAAAACAGTAACAATGAGTAAATCAAAACATCCGGTACCTAAAAAATACCACGAATTACTCTACATTAACGAAACAGATAGAAGAGGCAACATTATAGACTTTAAAGTTCCCCCAATAATCATTCATTCTGATAAATCTATAAACGAACACAAAAAATATGTGCTAGATAATCACATAAACACTGAGAATCTTCCCATGATTTATACTGATGTAAAACCTTTCATAGTATTACGTCCAACAGCACTCGTTTATAGAATGTTCTTAATGGAAGAATTAAAAGATTTTGGATTTAAAATAATAGAAGAAATTGAACTTAATAATTTTCTTTTGTTATCTGATATCTTATACAAGTTTGACCCAAATGTATCTTTTAATCGGCAATGGAGAATTATAACAAGAGTTATGCATGAGACAAATACACAAGATCAAAATAAAGCTTTTGTATTTTTATTAGAAGCAGATTCAGAAATTAACAACTTCTTGTCAAAATTGGATGATTTTAAAAGAGATATGCGTAGCGACATGGGTGAAGTACCAATAATAATAAAATACCACAATCAGGAAAAGCTCTCTTTAGGGATACATCACCTACACTCTCCTGATCCAGATAGATTTTTGTTGGAATATAATGCCATAATGCACGCAAGAAATAGAACTTCTTTCTTTTCTTAAAGTACTATTCTTTCTGTGAGTTTTTGTAACAAATTCCCTATTAGGTATCTATACTTTTAGGGAATTTTTTAATAATTAAGCGGTGTCACATTTGTCACTTTTTAATGCTCAAAGTGCTTCATTTATGATAAAATAGGATACATAAAATAACCTTACAGAGCTTGATTAATAATAATTCAGTCTCGAAGAGGTCAGCAAAAATCAATATAATATATTTGATGTGTTATATTGTAATTATGAGTACAAA
>CAZZNF010000033.1:0-3637 GCA_964655555.1 uncultured Candidatus Saccharibacteria bacterium
CAGCAAAAATCAATATAATATATTTGATGTGTTATATTGTAATTATGAGTACAAAAAATAAAAAACAAAGTATATCTTATTTATTTTTAAATGTTATTTTATTAATACTTATTTTGTTTTTTATTATTTATTATGTAATTAATTTTTATAATACAAAAATTGAAGATGATAAAAATATTTCTGATAATAAAAATAATCTAATATATTTTGATAATAAAATAAATTTAGAACTTGAAAATAAAAAAGAAGATTTTATAAATAATCAAAATACTTCAGTAGAAGAAAAAGAAACTAATGTAATTAGAAAAAATGGTACTTATGTTAAGGTAATAAATAGCTGTGATTTTAATTATTCTAATGGTTCTTGTGTTAGAGCGAGAATTTGTCCTTCATTATCTTGTGAATCAATACTTTTATTAAGAAATAATATTGTTTTAAAATCTGATGATGAATTAATTGAAAATGATAATATAAAGTGGCAACATGTTTTTTTTGATGAGTGGGTAAGATATAACGATAGATTGGCTAATGATTTTTATATTTCAAATGATTTTTTAGAGCATATAAATTCATATAAAGAATCGGTTAATAAAAATATTAAAAAAGGTGTTGAAATAAATAAAAAAATCATTGTTTCTTTAGGAGAACAAAAACTTTATGCTTATGAAGATAACCAGTTATTTATGGAAATAAGTATTTCTACTGGATTAGATGATTTGCCTACACCAAGAGGAACTTTTGGTGTTTTTGAGAAAACTCCAAGTAGATACATGCAAGGACCTTTACCTAATATATCAGATCAATATTATGATTTACCTGGAGTACCTTGGACTATGTATTTTACAAAAGAAGGTGCGGCTATTCATGGAGCTTATTGGCATTCAGAATTTGGTTCTCAATGGTCACATGGTTGTGTTAATTTAAGACCTGAAGATGCTGAATTGTTATATAATTGGACTAATATAGGAACTACTGTTATAGTTAAAAATTAATTATTTTTCTTTAAAAATCTTATTATTTTGGGTGTATATTGTATAAAAAACCATCCAAAAAATAAAATAAATGGTAAAAATACAACAACAAACTCAATACTTTTTGGTACATAAAATGTATTAAATATTTTACCTAAAATTAAACCTATACCGAAATTTATAGTAGTCCAAATTATATTAGCAAATATATTTAATACAATGAATTTTTTAAGATTCATGCCCAAAAAACCAGCAACAAAAGGAATTATTGATTTAATAACACCCAAAAATCTACCAAAAAGAATTCCTTTATTTCCGTGTTTTTCAAAAAAAGCCTTCCCTTTTTCTATATATAAAAATTTAGATAATAATTTTCTTTTATTAACCCAATCTATACCTTTTTTACCTAAATAAAAACTTATCAAATCCCCTAATAAGCCACCAACAACAATTATTATAAAATAAAGTATTATTTTAGGTATTCCTGTAACAAAAAACCCTGCACTCATAACAAAAAAACTTGCTGGAAAGAAAATACCAACAACTATTAATGTATCTAAAAAGGATATTAGAAATAATGTAAATATTATTATAAACAATGAAGTTTCATTTATTGTTTGAGATAAATGATGTATAAAATCCATGAAATTATTTTTTATTATATCATAAAATAATATAAATTAATCATTTTTCAAAATTTGCTGCCGAACTTGGATTCGAACCAAGATAACTGGTACCAGAAACCAGAGTCCTACCATTAGACGATTCGGCAATTTCTATTATTATAATCTATTATTTTAATAATAGAAATATAAATTTTTATAAACCTTCTTTTTTTAATTCTTCTATAATATTTTCAGCTTTTTTTGAAATTTTTTTTGGTATTAAAATATTTAATTTAATTAATACATCTCCTCTGTTTTGTTTATTATTTTGATATGGTACACCTCGTCCCTTTACTTTTAAAATATCGTTAGCTGAAGCTCCTTTTGGAATTTCTAATTCTATTTTCCCATCAATACCAGATATAATATATTTAGCTCCAAGAAGCGCATCTGTTAATTTTACATCTTGATTAATAATTAAATCATTACCATCTCTTTTCCATATTTTGTCTTGTTTTACAAATATTTTAATATATAAATCTCCTGATTGTCCACCTGAAACAGCTTCTCCCATCCCACTCATTCGAAGAACTTCACCATTATTTATTCCTACTGGTACAGAAATTTTAATATCTTCTTTTGTTTCTCGAACTCCCTTACCTTTACAATCTATACATTTTTCTTTTGAAACTTCACCTTTACCATTGCATTCTTCACAAGTTTTTACAGATTGCATTGCACCAAAAATAGTTCTCTTTACATCATTAATCTTTCCTTTACCGTTACATTTTGAACAAGTTTCCATTTTACTTCCAGCTTTAGCACCATTTCCATGACAAGTTTTACAAGTAGAAACTTTTGATATCAACACATTTCTATTTACTCCAAAAATAGACTCTTCAAAAGATATATCCATTTCAAGTTGCATATCTCTCCCTCTTTTTTGTTTTGTACCCCTTCCTCCAAAGCCTCCAAATATATCTCCAAATATATCCCCAAGATCATCCATATCAAAATTCATTCCACCAAAATCACCTTGCTGAAATCCAGAAAAATCAAAGCCTCCAAATCCTTGTCCTGCTCCAAATCCTCCAGCTCCTGGTCCACCGCCCGCATTACTTCCAGCTCCTGAAAAGGTTTGTCCGTAAGTATCGTATTCTTTTCTTTTTTGGTCATTGGAAAGCACTTGATATGCTTCGTTTATTTCTTTAAATTTAGCCTCGTCACCAGTTTTTTTATCTGGATGATACTTTGCAGCCAGCTTATAAAAAGCCTTCTTTATTTCGTCTTTTGAAGCCTTTTTATCAATATCTAAAATTTTATAATAATCTTTTTTTGACATAATATTTATTTTATCTGTTTCCTAAAAACGAAATAATAAAGTAAAAATGTTAAAGGGATTAAAATTATAATACTAGTATTATCTCTTATGAGATTTAATAAATTAGAAGCTAAAAGCAAAACAATAAATATTGATATTATAGTTAGAAATTTTATAAAATTTATTTTACTCATAATTTTAATATTAAAATCTTAATAGAAATACAAATCACTTTGTATTTCTATAAAACTTCAATTAGTTTTGTGTTTCGTTATTTTTATTTAATTCTTCATCATCATGATCAAAATTCTTTTGTCCTTCATTTTGATTTACTTCTTCAGTATTATTTGCTGGCTCGCCAGCAGCTTTCATCGCTTCACCTATTTTCATCATAGCTTCTGACAATTCTTCTGTAGCTTTTTTGATCTGCTCTACTGTAGATTCAGTATTATTTTTAATACTTGTTAGATTAATTCTTTTTTCTGTAACATTATTTTTAATTTCATCAGAGATTTTTCCTTCTGCATCTTTTAACGCCTTCTCTGCTGTATGTATCATTTGGTCTGCAAGATTTTTAGCTTCTGCTACTTCCATTTTCTTTTTATCAGCTTCAGCATTTGCTTCTGCATCATTTTGCATTCTTTTAATATCTTCATCTGTAAGTCCTGAAGATGCCTCTATTCTTATAGATTGCTCTTTACCGCTAGTTTTATCTTTTGCTTTTACATTTAAAATACCAT
>CAZZNF010000034.1:0-3396 GCA_964655555.1 uncultured Candidatus Saccharibacteria bacterium
AATCTCAAAATCTGTTCCAAATAATTATAAATATGGAAAGATACATTTTGCTACCAAAACTTTCCAAGCTATCCGTATAGCTGTAAATGATGAATTACGAGCAGAAGAAGAATTATTAAAAGCTTTATCATCTATTTTAAATATAAATAGTAGAGCAGGTTTCTTAACCTTTCACTCTGGTGAAGATAGAATCTTAAAAAGAATAGTTAGAGAAAATAAAGATAAATTAAAATTAATAAAAATAAATAAAAATAAAGACTTTTTGGAACCAAATAAAGAAGAAATAAAAAATAATACAAGAAGTCGAAGTGCAAAATTAAGAATAATAGAAAAATACAATACATGAAAAACTTTAATATAAATAATAAAAAAAATACTGTATATAAAAACTCTATTTCTTTTGATTTATCAAGTAAAAAAGAAGTAAATTATATTAAAGTACTATTTATTTTTGCTATAATATTATTTTTGACTTATTTAGTATTGAATGGTCTTACAATTTACAAAGCAGCACAAAGAGTGCAATTAATTTCTTATTTGGACCAAAAAAATATAGAAGCTTCTAAATTAGAGAAAAAATATAATAATGAAATATCAAAATTAAGTAAAGAATATGCACTTGCACAAGGATTTTCAGAAGTCAAAGTAAATAATTTCGTATATAGATTAGATTCATTAGCAAGTGTAGCTTTCCTTTATGACAAAAAACAAAATAATTAAAAGTAAATTAGAAAATACTTTAAATATAAATAAAAAAGTTAATAATTCTATAAATTGGCTTATTTTCTTTTCTTTTTTACTTTTTTTTCTTTTAATAATTAATTTATTTAATTTACAAATAAGAAATGGTGAAAAATGGAAACAAGAAGCAGAAAATCAATATTTTAGTAATAAAGGTGATTTATTTAATAGAGGAGCAATATTTTTTGATAATAAAAAAGGAATAAATTCTCCTGCTGTTGAAATGATAAATGAATACGATATAGCAATTGATCCAAATACATTAAAAACAGATTTTGATAAAAAAATAAGTAAAGAAAATTATTCTTTAACAGATTTAGAAAATAATTTATATCAAAAAATAAAAGAGGTATTTGATGAATACAATAAATCAATTTTAGAAAGTTCAAATGAGAAAAAAGTTGAGTTTATTGAAAAGGATTTATTTTTAGCAAAAATAAAAAAAGATTCATCTTATGAAATGTTTGTAAAAAACATACCAGAAGATATAGCTAATAAATTATTAAATTTAGGTATAAGAGCATTAATAATAAATAGAAATAAAACAAGAGTTTATTTTGAAAAAGAATTAGCTTCAAAGGTTTTGGGTTTTGTTGGTTTTTCAGAAAATAATACAAATAAAAAAACAGGTTTATATGGTTTAGAAAAATACTATAATGATGTTTTACAAAAAGACAAAGTTTCAAATAAAAACTTTTTCGCAGAAGTATTTGGTGATTTAGATGAAATGAAAAATAATTTCAAAAATAGAATTTTGAATAATAATATAAAAGGAGATTTAAATCTCACACTTGAAGTAAATGTAGAAAAATATTTAAATAATTTATTACAAAAAGTTAAAAATGAATGGAATTCTGAAAAGGTTGGAGGAATAGTTATGGATATAAATGATGGTTCTATTATTGCTATGGAAGAATTACCAACATTTGATGCTAATGATTATAAATCTATAAATAATATTTCTCTATTTAATAATAATTTAATTTCAAGTGTATATGAGATGGGATCTATAATAAAACCATTAACTATGGCAGCTGCATTAGATAAAGGTGTTGTTAATGAAAACACAACATATAATGATACAGGTTCTATAATGATTGATACTTATAGAATATCTAATTTTGATAAAACAGCAAGAGGACCAAATACAGGAGTTCAACAGATTTTGTCTCAATCTCTTAATGTTGGTATTGCTTTTCTTGTAAAAGAATTAGGAAAAGAATCATTAAATAATTATTTTCATAGATTTGGTATAGGAGAATATACTGGAATAGATTTACCAGGAGAATTATCTGGTTTAACTTCAAATCTCACAACAAATATTATGGTTGATTCTGTTACAGCTGGTTTTGGTCAAGGTATAGCAATTACTCCAATACAAACAATAAGAGCACTTGCTACTCTTGGAAATGGAGGAAAATTAATTTCTCCACATATAGTCCGAAGTATAACTTATGAAAATGGTGATACAAAAATGTTAATACAAGATGATCCAAAAGAAGTTTTTGATAATCCATTAACTAGTCAAAAAATAACTAATATGCTTGTTAAAGTTGTTGAAGAAGGAATGCATTATAAAGATCAAAATTATAAAATTGCATCAAAAACAGGAACAGCACAAATTGTAAATCCAGCAACAGGTAAATATTATGAAGATAGATATTTACATTCATTTTTTGGATATTTTCCAGCTACAAAACCAAAATATATAATATTTCTTTATCAAACATATCCAAAAGGAGCACAATATGCTTCTCAAACTCTCAAAAAGTATTTTTTTGAATTAGTAGATTATTTAGGAAATTATTTTGAGATTTTACCAGATAGAAATAATTAGTTTTTCATATAAGTTTAATATGATATAATAATCAAAAATATGACAAATATAGTAAAACATGACAAAAAGAAAAAAAATAATTTATTAACAATATTTATAACAATTATTATAATAATAATTATCTTTATTGGACTCGACAAATTAATAAATAAAGGTCAAAAAAATAATAAAGAAATGGTTACAAAAGTTTTAGATAATTCATATACAAAAGGTGATATAAATGCAAAAGTAAAATTAATAGAATATGCAGACTTTCAATGTCCAGCATGTAGATCATTATCTCCTGTTCTAGACTCTGTATTTGAAGAAGTTAATAATAAATATGGTTCTACAACATTATCAATTACTTTCAAATATTTCCCTTTAACTTCAATACATAAAAATGCATTATTATCTGCTTATTCAGCAGAAGCAGCTAGATTACAAGGTAGATTTTGGGATTTTGAAAAAGTTTTATTTGAAAAACAAAATGAATGGGGGGAAGCACTTGATGCTAAAAGCAAAATAGAATCTTATGCTAAAGATATGAATCTTGATATGGCTAAATTTATAACAGACAGAGATAGTGATAGTTCAAGAAGTATAGTTAATAGTGCATTACTTGAAGCTACTAAATTAAAACTAGATCACACACCAACAGTATTTATGAATGGTGAAGAAATGATAGATTTACAACATACTAAAGATTATATTATTAAAGAAATAGAAAAAGAATTATTAAAATAATAAAATATATGGGAATTAAACAATTTTTTACAAAGCAAGCTGCAAAATATGCGACTCGTAATCTGCCAGAAGATCAAAAAGAAATGATAAAT
>CAZZNF010000035.1:0-3359 GCA_964655555.1 uncultured Candidatus Saccharibacteria bacterium
CTAACCAACTGAGCTATACTGACTTATATAGAAAATATAGCATATTTTCTATATAAATAAAAATTACTTTTTTATATTTAATTTATTTCTTTTTATGTCTTTTATTTGTATTGGAGATATTATTTTTTCTTTTTTAATTCTTTTAATTACAACATCTATATCTTTTTTTATTTCTTTAGTTTCTTTATCTTTTTCTTCTTTCAAATTTACTTCTACAATGTTTTTGAAAGAATTTGAAATTTTATTTTCAGTATTTATATGTCCTTCAAGCATTATTTTTGCTAATTTATTTAATAAATTAGTTTGTATAAATCTTTTTATAGGTCTAGCTCCATAATGTGGATCAAAAGAAACTTCTGAAATAAAATCAATAGCATCATCGCTTATATAAAAATCTAACATTTTTTCTTTTAATCTATTTTTGATATCTTCTAATTGTAATTTAACTATTTCTTTTATTTCTTCTTTATTTAAGATATCAAATATTATAATTTCATCTAATCTATTCAAAAATTCTGGTCTAAAATATTCTTTCAAAGAATCTAAAACTTTATTTTTTGTATTTTGATATAAATTATTTTCATTATCTTTTGTATTTAATTCAAAACCAAAACCTTCCATTTTTTGTATATATTGTGATCCAATATTACTTGTCATTACTATAATAGAATTTTTGAAATTGACTATTCTACCTTTATTATCTTTTAATTTACCTTCATCTAAAACTTGAAGCAATAAATTAAACACTTCTGGATGAGCTTTTTCTATTTCATCAAATAATATTACAGAATATGGTCTATGTCTAATTGCTTCAGTTAATTGTCCTGCTTCATCATAGCCAACATATCCTGGAGGAGAACCTATTAATTTAGAAACAGAATGCTTTTCCATATATTCGCTCATATCTACTCTTATTAAAGCTTTTTCATCATTAAACATAAAACTAGATAAAGCTTTTGTTAATTCTGTTTTACCGACTCCGGTTGGTCCCAAAAAGATGAAAGATCCTATTGGACGATTTGGGTCTCCTATACCGACTCTACTTCTTCTTATTGCATCAGATATTTTTTGTATTGCATCTTTTTGGCCTATTACTCTCTTGCTTAATATATTTTCTATATTTTTTAATTTTTCTTGTTCTGCTTCAAGCATTTTTGTAATTGGAATACCAGTCCATCTAGAAACTACATTTGCTATATCTTCTTCCAAGATTTCCTCTCTCAATACTTTTTTATTTTTCTGGATTTTCTTTAATTTTTCTAATTTAATATTTAATTCTGTATTTAATTTTGGCATTTCACTATATCTTATTTCAGCTATTCTTGTTAAATCATCATTTTTTTGTATATTTTCTGACTCAATTCTTAATTCTTCTATTTTTTTTCTTAATATTTTTATTGATGAAATTAATTCTTTTTCATTTGTCCATCTTAATTGTAATTCTTTAACGCCATCTTCTATATTATAGATCTCTTCGTCTATTTCTTTTATTCTTGATTTCAATTCTGTGTTTTTATATTTATCTATATTAAAATCTTTTAATATAGCTTCTTTTTCTATTTGTAATTTTAATATTTTTCTATGTGCATCTTCTAATTCTTGTGGTTTATTTTCTAAAGACATTTTCATACTAGAAGCTGCTTCATCTATTAAATCTATTGCTTTATCTGGCAAAAATCTATTTGTTATATATCTAACAGATAAATTAATTGCAGATATTAAAGCATCGTCTGTAATTCTTACTCCATGAAATAATTCATATTTTTCTTTTAATCCTCGTAATATTGCTAATGTATCGTCTATATTAGGTTCTTCTATAAATACAGACTGAAATCTTCTTGCGAGCGCTGGATCTTTTTCTATATATTTTTGATATTCATTTAATGTTGTTGCTCCAATTATTTTTATCTCTCCTCTTGCAAGTGCTGGTTTTAATAAGTTTGACATATCATTTGTACCTTCTGTTGTTCCAGTACCTACAATAGAATGTATTTCGTCAATAAAAACTATTATCTTACCTTCACTTCTTTCTATTTCTTTCATTATTTGTTTTAATCTATCTTCAAACTCACCTCTAAATTTTGTTCCAGCAATAAGTAATCCTAAATCAAGTAAAACTATTTCTTTATCTTTAAGACTTTCTGGAACATCGCCTTTTGCTATTCTATTTGCTAAACCTTCTACAACAGCACTTTTGCCAGTACCAGCATCTCCTATTAAAATAGGATTATTTTTTGTCCTTCGTGAAAGAATTTGCATTATTCTTAATATCTCTGTGTCTCTACCTATTACAGGATCTAATTTATCTTCTCTTGCTAATTCTGTTAAATTTCTTGTAAATTTTATTAAATATTTATTCTTTTTTATCTTTGGAACTTCAGAAGAATTATTTTCTTTAAAATCTTTCAAATATTTCTTAAATAATTCTAAATCAATCTTAAATCTCTCTGATGTTTTTTTAACTTGTTCTCCTCCAAATGTTAATATAGATAAAAATAAAGCTTCTAGACCTACAAATTCTTCTCCTAAACTTTTTGCAATAGATTGTGATTCTTCTAATACTTGAACTGATTCAGCTGTTAAAAATATTTGAGGTGTTTGAGATAAAGTAGTAGAAACAGGTATACCTTCTATTTCTTCTAGAATAATATCTAAAAACAAAACATAGTCTATATTCATTTTTTCAAGTAAAGGTAAAACAATATTATCTTCTGATATAAGAATAGCAGTTAAAAGATGTAATGGTGTTACATGATTTTGATTTCTTTCTAAAGCTAATTGATGAGCTTTATGTATTACTTCTTTTGATTTTGTTGTAAATTTATTAAATAGTGGTGGCATAATTATTTTATTCTTAAAATATTTTATTTATTTTCAAATCTTTCTTCTACAACTTTCCAATCTACTGATTTCAAAAAAGCTTCTATATAATCAACTTTTTTAATACCATAATCTATAATAAAAGCATGTTCTAACATATCTATACAAAGCAACACTTTACTATTTGCAAAATGTCCAGTATTGTGTTCTTCAAACCATAATGTAAATAAATCTCCATTTTCATCTTTTATAAGTACAGTCCAACCTATACCTCTCATTGTGGAAATATTTTTATATATATTTAACCATTCATCAAAACTTCCATATGTTTCGTTTATTTTCTTGGCTAATTTACTTTCATTATTTATAGATCTAGCTTCTTTTGATAAAGATTCAAAATAAATTTCGTGTAATTTCATTCCATTGTATTCCCAGCCAAACCTTCTTTTTACTTCATTTCCTTCTATACTGTTATGTGATAAACTTCCATTTCTGAAACTCTCAAGAATACTATTAGTATTTTTAACATATCCTTCATA
>CAZZNF010000036.1:0-3293 GCA_964655555.1 uncultured Candidatus Saccharibacteria bacterium
AGGCACCTCCCCGAAACTTATCGCAGCCTGATCACGTCTTTCATCGCTTCCTTGAGCCAAGGCATCCACCCTGTGCTCTTATTTCCTATTAGGAAATATATTTACCATTTTTATAACACCGCTGTTATAAATATAGTTTAATTTTTATACAGTATATTTTTTACCTTTTATATCTATATACATTATCTGAAAAGACCCCAAAAATATTGAGATATCAAATTGATAATGCTATAGGATTCTGTTGACAAATTACTATTTTACAAAACCTTTTTTGAAAATAAAAACCGCTTTTAAGCGGCAACTAAAAAACAATTTAGAAGCTACTTAATTTATAAATTTTTATTCATCATAAGGTTTAATAATACTATCATAGTCATAAAAAAAATGCAACTATTTAATATGACAATAATAAATATATAAAAACTTATCTTTTCGGTAAATAATTTAATGGATTTAAATAAGCATTTAATGCAGCATATGGCATCACCATATATGTTCCACAAGTCTTACTTCTATATTCAGTTGGTCCAAATATTTTGACAGCATCAGCTGCTACGACTGTAAAATGTAAATGTGGTCCTGTTGAATATCCAGTATTACCAGATAATCCAATTTGATCTCCCGCAATTACTGCTTGACCCTTTACTACATTTATAGCTGATAAGTGTCCATATATTGTAGCTAATCCATTGTTGTGTTTTATTAAAATCCATTTACCATAAGAAGCTTTAGCACAAGCTTTATCAGTGTCTCCTATATCTACAATTATACCATTTTGAGCTGCTTTAACTTTTGTCCCAACAGATACAGCAAGATCTATACCATTGTGACCATTACCATTATAAGCACCTGATGAAGCAAACTCTGTATTTCCAAAATGTTGTGTGAGAACAAACTTATCAAGAGGCCAAAAGAGTCCAGAACCACTTGCTGGTAATTTATTTTGATCTAATACATATTTTATCTTTGCTTCAAAATTATTTATTTCTGATTGTAAATCTTTTACTTTATTTTCTCTTTCTGAAATTATTTTTTTGTAAGATGCTTCATTGTTTTTGGTTGCTACAAGTAAATTATTTTGTTCTTTTTGATTTTGTGATATTAAATCTTTTCTTAAACTTAAATCTGAAGATAATTTATCAAATTCATCTTTTTGTTTTTGATATTCATTTTTGTGTTCATCTAATTCTTTAATAGTATTATTAATATATTCTAATTTTGTTTTTAAAGAATCATTAAAATCTGTTAAAGCTTTATTATTATTTAATAAATCTGAAAACATTTTGTCATTATATTTTAATAAGTTTATGAGGAGAGAAGATGATTCATTATCTAATTTATTTATTTCAGAAAGAGTTTTGATTAATGCAGATTTTCCTAAACTAACTGATATTTGATTTTTGTCTATTTTGGATTTTGTCTCTGATATGTTGTCTTCTATTTCATTAATTTTTAAATTTGTTAATAGTATTTGATTTTGTAAATCCCCTTTTTGAGATTCTAATTTTGCTATAGCATTTTTGAGAGTTTTTGCTTCTTCTTGAGTAGAAGCAACTTTATTATTATAAGCATCTATTTCTGCTTGCAATTGTTTTATTTGTAAATTTCTATTTGATATTTCTTTTTGCAATTCAGATACAGATTGAGCAAAAATATTTAAAGGAAAATAATTAATTAAAATTATAAAAATAAAAATAATTAAAAAATAAAATAAATTATTTTTGAAATAAAAAAAACCTTTTCTCATATATAATTTATTATAACAAAAAAATACTATATATATTAAAAAGTAGACAAAGTATTAATTTTATGGTAAATTACTTTTTAGTTCTTTTTAATATTCTAAACCTCAAAATCAATTCTAAAAATGAAATTAACAAATGCAGAATTAGAAGACTTCATAACAAACAATATGAAACTAATTCAAAACTCAGTAAAATTAGTAAATGAACAAGGTAATTTACTATATCTCTATCTTGAAAAAAAAGACTTAATACTTTCTTTTCAAAAATTTCTATTTGAAAAAGGCATTATTAAAAAAGAAGAAAAAGATCCTATTTTTATTTTCAAAAAAGAAATTAAAACTGATGATATACATTATAAATTTGGATCATACTTTAATGTTTATGGAAATATTGTTTCAATAAATAAAGAAGCTATCAAAAGTTTTTTATTAAATTTAGAAGAAGAGTTTTTGGTAAATTAAATCAAATTAAATCAGCAATATTATTGCTGATTTTTTTATATCCTAAACTCTATTACATCACCATCTTTCACAATATATTCTTTGCCTTCGGTTCGTACAAGTCCTTTTTCCTTAGCGACTTTATAACTACCGCTATCTAATAAGTCCTTACTCGCCACAACTTCAGCTCTTATAAATTTATTTTGAAAATCAGTATGTATTGCTGCTGCTGCAATTGGCGCAGTAGAGATAGCTTTAATAGTCCAGCCACGAGTTTCATCTTCCCCTGTAGTGAAATAAGTCTCAAGTCCTAGCATTTTATAACTTTCTTTTATTAAATCTTTTATACCATCATCATTTACTCCTCCTGCAAGCTCATTTCTCATCATTTCTTTTTCCTCTCCTTCAAAATCCTTCAAATCATCTTCTACTTTGGCATCTATTTTAATATAATTAAAATTATTCTCTTTAAAATAATTTAATAATTCTTGATATCTTTTATCAGTCCCTCCTAAATCCTCCCCAGAAGGAAGGGCTTTCTCATCGAGATTTTTAGCTCCAGCTTTTTTATTTAAAGCATAAAGTATTGGCTTCATAGTGATGAGATGTAATTCTCGGACAAGTTTCAATTCTTCTTCATCTAATTTATTTTCAACAATAAGTCTATTCGCAAGTCTATCTTCTTCAAGACACTTTTTTATTTTTAGCATTGCTTCTTTAAATTTAATAGCAACCTTATCTCCCTTTTTTACATCTTTCTCAATTGCATCTAACCTTTTATTGACTGTCGCAATATCAGCTAAGATTAATTCTAAATTGATTATCTGTATATCAAGTAATGGATCAATTCTATTCTCAACATGGATTTGTTTATCATCTTCAAATATTCGCACCACTTCAAGTATTGCATCAGTATCACGAATATGTTGTAAAAATTTATTACCAAGCCCAGCTCCTTCACTTGCTCCTTTTACAAGTCCTGCAATATCTACAAACTCAACAATCGCTGGAATTGTTTTTTTACTATTACTCATTTTAGCAAGTGCATAAAGCCGCTCATCAGCAACTTCAACAATTCCAACAGATGGATCAATAGTACAGAAAGGAT
>CAZZNF010000037.1:0-2994 GCA_964655555.1 uncultured Candidatus Saccharibacteria bacterium
TTTGTTGGAAAGATATCAAATTTGATCTGACCTCCCCCAACCCTTTCAAGAGACACATAGTCATAAGTGGTAGGGTTAGGAACCAATTTTTCCTTTTCGCAGGATGAAAAAATAAAAACAATCGAAATAAGAATAAACAGATTTTTCATTTTTTTACATTTATTAGTTAATAATTATTTGTATTATTGAAAAAATAATTTATATATTTTTTATTTACTCAATAATACAAATAAAATCAACTTAAAATTTTAAACACATTATTTTTAAAGAACTTGACATACTTTATATCTTATCACATTATATTAGAAAAGTCAAGTCTTTAAAAAAGATTGAAATTGTTTTTTTATAAAGTTATTTGGTCGAACAAAATAAATGAAAATGAAAAAAAGCTCGGCAGTTATGCCAAGCTTGTGATCAAAAGGTTTTATTTATTTCTTGTATTATCTCCAGGCTTCTTATACGGGAGTCTATAATGGCCTCTTTAAGGCTTTTTTCCTCGAAATGATACTGATATTTTAATATCTTTTTTGTTACCTTATTAAAAGCCCAATCCAATTTAAGGTCTGAGATTTCAATATCAGATTTTGTTTGGCCTTTAGTGAGAAGTAGACATATAACCTCAATAAATTCTGGGGCTATTTTTCTAAATGAGGATTCCTGATTAAAAGACAAGGGGTAATTGTCTATAAATATAGACCCTCTAAATATATAGCCACTATAGATTCTTTGTTTTGGATATGCAGATTTCAATATTTTTTTTGCTCTATATCTTATAGGCATACGATATTTACCAAGACCTTCATACATTAATTTTACCCATTGTTTCAGTTCAAAATCATAAATATTAACTTTGAAACCATAAAGGTCTTCAATGTTTTTTACTTTTGTTATTTTAATCTCTCTTTTCATTCTATATAATTTAAGTTGTTTTTAAAAGAATTTTTATCTAATTTAATTATAATATATATGTATATATTGTCAAGTCTTTAAAAAAGATTGAAATTGTTGTATTATTTGTTAAATAAAATATGGTTAAAAAGACATCAAATAATACAAAAGAAAAAGCGATAATAAAAGTAAAAGATCCAAATAAACAAGATAGAGTTTATTTGGATTTTGCATCACAGACTATGCCAAGTAAAAAAGTATTATCTGAAATGAAAAAGGTGAGTGCTTTTAATTTTAATCCAGCTAATTTGTATAAAGAAGGAATAAATGCGGAAAATATTTTGAGTGATGCAAGACAAAAAATAGCAAGAGTGCTCGGAGTAAAAGATCATGAAATATATTTTACAGGAAGTGGAACTTTGTCATGTGCTTCTGCTATTTTTGGAGTTGTAAATAAATACAAGTCCTATCCCCAGCCCTTTCCAAAGGAAAGGGAGAAAATACTTCCACATATTATCACTTCAAATATAGAACATTCTTCAGTACTTGAAAATATAAAATATTTAGAAAGTATTGGCGAAATAGAAGCTACATATATAGAAGCTGATGAATTTGGAATTATAAATCCTGATAAAGTAAAAGGAGCTATAAAAGAAAATACTATACTTGTGTCTATAATGTATGTGAATAATGAAGTTGGTACAGTGCAAGATATAAAAAATATTTCTAAAAAAATAAAAGAATACAAGAAAGAAAGATTAGATTTTTTTGAAAGTAATTTTTCTCTACAGACCCCGCAAGCGAAAGTCAAGAAAAATCACTTTCAAAAAAACAATTCTCCAATTTTTCAAAAAAATGATTTTCAAAAATTTATGATAGATAATAATTATCCGTATTTTCATACTGATGCTGCGCAAGCAGGAAATTATTTATCATTATATATAGATAGACTCGGAGTAGATTTACTTTCTTTAAATGGATCTAAAATATATGGCCCAAAATCTAGTGGGATACTTTTTAAAAAAGAAAATGTAAAAATTTCTCCATTTTATTTTGGTGGAGGACAAGAAAGAAATATTTTTTCTGGTACGGTAGATATAGAAAAAGCAATTGGTATGGCAGTAGCAATAGAAGAAGCACAAAATAAAATAAAAAATAAAAATCTTTTAGAAAAAATAGCGATAAAAAGAAATAATTTACTTCAAAGTATTTTGGAAAATATCTCAGAAGCTAAATTGATAGGAGCATGGAATGAAAATGAATGGAAAACAGAAAAGAATGAAATAAAAAAAGATGAAAGAGAAGCAAAAAGATTGGCAAATAATATTTCTATTTGGTTGCCAGATTTTCTTTCTGATGAAATGGTTTTAAGACTTGATCAAAAAGGATTTTCTATATCTGCTGGATCTGCATGTAGCGCAAAAAGTGACGAAGTGAGTCATGTGATATACAATATTTGTAAAAATAAATATAAAAAAGAGTTAGCTAAAAAAATAGCAAGAGAAACGGCGCGTATTACAATAGACGCAAATACAGAAGAAAAAGATTTAAAAAGATTTGTAAAAACTCTTAAAGAAATTTATTATAAGTTTAGAAAATAAAAGACTCTATCTCGCGAAGAGTCTTTATGGACCATAATGTGTCTGATTTCTGTTTTCTATTCTTGTTTCTCTTTGAGAATTGTGATACCAAGAACCATTTTCTTTAAACATCTCTGCTCCACAGTGTATACATAAAGCTATAGCTCCGTCATTTGTGTCAGAATATAGCGCAGCTTCACATGGTTCATTTTTACAACACGGGTCATGTAGCCAATTTCCTTTCTCGTCGACCTCACAACATTGACAAGAGAGTTCTTTTTTTATAACTTTTTTATTCATTTTTTATTTTTTTAATTATAAAGTACAAGAGATAATTTGACTTTGTTATCATATAGAAATTAATTATATGTGTCAAATGTTATAACTTTGTCAACTGAATTGTATTTAAATGTTTTTAATTACTAATCGTCTTTGTTTGTTTTTTTAATTTTAAGTCGTGTTTAATTAAAATTATTAAAATGTTATAATCAAAATATAAAAAATATATTATGTATACAGCAAAAAA
>CAZZNF010000038.1:0-2754 GCA_964655555.1 uncultured Candidatus Saccharibacteria bacterium
CGTAAGAAGCAATATTAAACGGAACTCCTAAAAATACATCTGCACTTCTTTGATACAGCTGACAATCTAAATAAAATTCAGGGATTTGAGTAAATCTAGAATTTTTATAAAAATTATCTCCATCTTTAAATAGTTTTAATATATCTGTGCCTTCCATCTCCGGCTCAATGTTTAAAGCTATAAATCTATCACTTTTTTCTTCAACCGTTAATGGTCTACAATTAAATTGGAAAAGACAATGACAAGGTGCTAAAGCCATTTCTTCTAATTCGGCCACATTCCAAGCAGACACAATGTGTCGACGGGAGTCTGGATTGGTTTTAAGATTATGAATTAGACTGCTAATCTGATCAATCGGTTCATTAATCCACCCTCCAGGATTTATTACCATATCATCACCACAACCAATTGGTTCTGGTCCTTTGAATACCATATTAGACCAACTTCTCCATTGTTTGCTATATATAGGTCCAAGATCACCATTTTCATCAGCCCATTCATCCCAGACATGAACTCCATTGTCATTAAGATACTTAATATGTGTATCTCCTTTTAAGAACCATAAAAGTTCATAGATTATGCTTTTCAAATGTACTTTTTTGGTAGTCAATAAAGGGAATCCTTTATTTATGTCACATCTCATCTGATAGCCAAATACACTTATTGTACCAGTGCCAGTACGGTCTGTCTTTTCAGTACCATTTTTTAAAATATACTTTAAAAGCTTTAAATATTCTTTTTCCATTTTTTAAATTTTTAAATGTACGAAAATAATTTTATCGAGTTTATAATAGCATTTTTTGTAGATTTAACAAATTTTTATTTTACTTATTATTTTGTTAGAATTAAGATATATGATTTTATTAGAAAATTTGAAAAATGAAATAGTTAATATTGCATATAAACTATCATACCTTGATAGTAAGGTAGAAGGTGTATCAGAAGAAAAATTTAAATTCGATGTCTCTTTTATAGATGAAATAAATAATAAATATGGTGATATTTCTACAAATATAGCATTAACTCTTGCTAAAAAAATAAATAAAAGTCCGAAAGAAATAGGTGAGGAAATATTAAAAGAAATTAATTTTAATATTGAGAGTGGTGAAGGATTTTCTAAAATTATTAAAAAAGTAGAATTAGCAAATAATGGATTTATAAATTTCTTTTTAAAAGATGAATTTTTAATAGAAGAAATTAATAAGATTTCTAAAATAGATTTTATAGAAAATAAATTTACAAGTAAAAAGGTGTTAGTAGAGCATTCTTCACCAAATCTTTTTAAACCATTTCATATTGGGCACCTTATGAATAATATTATTGGTGAATCTATTGTCCAAATGATGAAAGCAAGCCATGCTGATATGCGAACTATATCTTTCCCATCTGATATTTCTATTGGAATAGCCAAAGCTATTTATATTTTAAAAAATAAAAAGAATTGGTCATTTTTTAATGAAGACATAATAAATATACTTGGCGAAGCATATGTCGAAGGAGTTAAATTTTATGAAGAAAATCCTCAAAAACAAAATGAAATAAAGTTAGTAGCTAAAAATCTTTTTGAAAGAAATGAAGAGACAGAGGATTATCAAATATATAAAAAAGCCAAAGAAGTAAATATAGAATATTTTAAAAATATAGTGAAAGAGCTTGATAGTAAATTTGATCATTTTATATATGAGTCGGAAGCTGGAATAAGAGGGGAAGAAATTGTTAAAAATAATATAAATAAAAAGTTAGAAGACGAAGTATTTATTTATGGTGAAAATGAAGCCATACTTTTTGATACTAAAAAATTAAAAAATAAAGAAAGCAATGAAACTATTAAGAGTGTATTTATAAATAGTGAAGGACATCCAACTTACGAAGCAAAAGATCTCGGGCTTTTAGATTTAAAATATTCTTATTTTCTATTTGATTATAATTTATTTGTAACAGATAGTGAACAGATACCTCATTTCGAAGTAGTAATGCAAGCAGCCTGTGAACTCGGAGGAATATTAAAAAAGTCAGCCGAAAATAGTAAGCATATTCCACATGGTAGATTAAATTTAAAAGGTGAAAGAATGTCTTCTAGACTTGGTAATGTATTATCAGTAGAAGAAGTCTTAAAAAAAGTAGAAGCAAAAGCTAAAGAAAAAATGGGCGAAAAGGTAAAAGATTTAAATGATATACAAAAAGAGGATTTAATTAAAAAAGTTTCACTTTCTGCACTTCGTATTGCTATTTTAAAATCGAAGCCTGGCTTAAATATTGATTTTGATTTTGAGACTTCTTTAAACTTTGAAGGAGCGACTGGGCCATATCTTTTATATACTTTTGCGAGAGCTAATTCTCTTTTAGAAAAAGCAAAAGATTTAAATATAGAAATAGGTCAAAGTGAAATAGAAATAAATGAAGAAAATAGAAATTTAATCTTAAGTTTAATCCAAATACCAGCGAACTTAAAAGAAAGTATAAATAATCTCCAGCCACAAACTATCGTAAAATATCTTTTTGAATTAGCTCAAAACTTTAACACTTGGTATGCAAAAGAGAAAATTATAAATGAAGACAATCAAGATAAAACTATTAAAAACATTATTTTAGTAGAGTATTTTACTAAGATATTTAAATTTACTTTAAATAGTATTGGAATAGAAGAAGTGGAGAAAATGTAAAATAAAACTATGAAAATAGAAAAATTAGAAAAAGAAAGAGATTTAAATAGGACTTTAGAGATATTACATCAAAAAAGCCTAAAATATTTAG
>CAZZNF010000039.1:0-2723 GCA_964655555.1 uncultured Candidatus Saccharibacteria bacterium
ATAATGATACAAAAGGAAAAGCTGCTTCTTGGCTTTTAACTAATAACTATAATTTTAAACATTGTAATGTTCCTGATAAATATCTAAAAGAAGACATTACCGATTTTGCGGATTTAGGTAAAAAATATGGAATAGAATATGTTTATAACCACTTCAAACGTAAAAATTTAATATGAAAATAAATTACGTAGAAAATAAAAATGGAAAACTATTTAGTTTCCATAGACATGATTTTAAAGAAAATACTGATAGTTCAGATAACTACATTTTTATTGATGGAGGAATAGGAGAAGGTTACACAAGATATTCAGGAGATTTAAAACAAGGAGAAATTAAAGATTTGATGCCTGAGATTCGTGAACAGTTTATTTGGGGGCAAAACTACAATGAAAAAAATGAAAGATTACCTGAAACTATTTATAAACCTCTCAAAGATTTAACAACTTCTCATATTAGTGGTATTATTAGATATATATTAGAAAAATCTACTTGGAATGAAGAAGAACAATATTTTATTCAAGGTAAACAAATAATGGCTTATTTATTAATATTTACTTATGAACTAGAAAATAGATTAAAAGATGAAATGGAAAGATAAAATCCTAAAACAAAAAGAGCAAGGTAGAATACCTGAACAATATTTTGGATTAGTTTTAGCTAATGTAGAGCAAGCAATTGATGAATATAAATTAGAAATATTAGACTCTTTAGATAAGTTGTACGAAAACAGTAATAAAAATAAAGATTCTATAGAAGAAAGAAATAAATCTGCCTATTATGCAAGATTAGAAACAATTCAAGAAATAATTAAAATAATCAACAAATGAAAAATTGGAAAAACACAACAGACTTTTGAAAAAATAAAATAGTTTTAATTTGTTATAATGGGTTTATTTGAGTATATTGTAATATGAAAGCTAATTTTTTTAAATTTTTTAGAGGAAATAAGGAAGATTTATATTCAAAAGGGGTATATAAAATAAGTTTTGGAAATAATAAATGCTATATAGGTAGTACTACAACATCTTTTAAAAATAGATTTGCAAAACATTATAACGAACTTAAAAATAATATGCACCATAATAGATATTTATTTAATTGTTTTAAAAAATATCCAAAAAGTATAATTTTTGAAATTATAGAAATAATAGAAGAAATACCAATTATTTTAGAAAGAGAACAATATTGGATAGATTTTCATAAAACCTATATCCCTAAAAATGGTTATAATATTAGCCCAACAGCAGGAAATACATTAGGATTTAAAATGTATGAAGATATAGTTGAAAAAAGAAGGAAAAAATATTTACAATATGATTTAGAAGGAAATTTTATAAAAGAATGGAATTCTTATACAGACATTAAAAAAACTTTCGGAGTATTTGCTTCAAAAAAAGTTTTAGAAAACTCTTTTTATTCTTCTCATGGGTATTTATGGAGGTATAAAATAGATGACACTTATCCTTTAAAAATAGATTCATATGAAGATAGAACTAAGTTTAAAGTATTGATGTATAGTATAGAAGGGATTTTTTTAAAAGAATATGACTCAATGCTTCAAGCATCTATAGATAATAATATCCCTGTTGGTAATATATCAAAAGTTTTAGGCAACAATATTAACATGGCTTATGGTTATATTTGGAAAAAATGGAAAAAAAATTATCCTTTAAGAATAGAAAATTATGAAAAAATTCATCCGTTTGAAAAGAAAATTAAGGTTACATTTATTGAGACTGGAGAAATAAAAATATTTAAAACAAAAAGAGATATGTCTAAAAAACTTGATATTAATAGGTCTTCGGTAAGACATGCTATTAGTAAAAATAATGGTTTAATGACAAGAAAGAAAATAATAATAGAAGAAATTTAAAAAAATGCCAATAAAAATTAATCAAGTAACAAGACAATACATTGAAAATGTACCACTTCCGTCTTATGAAGGAGATTCTTACACAGTAATATCTCATGGAAGTATAATTGATAATATTAGAAAACAATTAGAAAATAATAATTTAGAAGTAATTAAAGAAACTTATACTCCTGCTCAAAATGGCAATATTGTTACAGGAATTTTAGAAATAGGAAATAATGTTGATGATGAATTAAGTTTCAATATTGCATTTTTAAACTCTTATAATAAGATGAAAAGATTTGTTATTGCTGGCGGTTCTCAGGTTAGAGTTTGTCAGAATGGGCATATTTTAGGAGTTAGTGAATTAGGAGGATATAAAAGAACTCATAAAGGCACGGCAGATATAGATGCAAATCAATACATCCAATTAATTTGCAATAATGCACAAACAGAATTTAAGAAACTAATAGAACAAAAAGAATTAATGAAAAGTGTAGATATTTCTAAAAAAGAAATACATCATTTAATTAGTGAATTATATTTTGAAGAAAATTTAATAAAAGATACTCAAATGTCAATTCTAAAAAAAGAATTAGAAAAACCTACGCACTATTATGGAACACCTAATGAAAATCTTTGGTCTGCGTATAATAATATTACATTTTCACTTAAAAGTACTCATCCAAAAGATTATATAGAAGTGCATCAAAAAACAAATAAATTTATATCTGAAAGATTCAATCTTATTAATGATAAAGATATAGTTTATTTAGAAGAAGCTATTTTAGTATAGAGCATAAATCAATAAACTTTAGCACCTATAGGAATTATCTTATAGGTGCTTTTTAATTTTTAAAAATGGAAAAAC
>CAZZNF010000040.1:0-2685 GCA_964655555.1 uncultured Candidatus Saccharibacteria bacterium
AAACAATGCTTAATTACCTTAAATCATTATAAAAATATATCTTTTCACAGGAAACGGTTTAGATTTTGTTTCTTGTGAAATGAAGGCGGTGTTGGTCTAGTGGTATGACGTGAGCTTCCCAAGCTTAAGATAAGGGTTCGATTCCCTTACGCCGCACAAAAATAATGAAAAAGTTTGAAAAACTTTTGAATATATTTTTGGCAAGAAAGGGGATCGAACTGAACCCTTTGCGAAGCCAAATTTATGAAATAAATTTGAAAGGGTGAAGCGGGGTCGCGAAACAAGGAGCGTAGCGACTATGTTTGGTGACCGATTCCCTTACGCCGCACCATTCTTCGCTGATTACAGCTACGAATGGCACAGCCATTTTTGCTTTTAGCTTCTAAATGGCACAGCCATTTTTCGTTTACAGCTACTGTGTATTGCGTAATTTTAATGAAGCAGTACGAATGGCACAGCCATTTATATAAATAAAAAAACTCCAATTTTTATGATTTATTTTTATATAAATTCATAAAAATCAGAGTCTTTGTTAAATTAAAATCAATATTTGAAATTAAAAAATATCTTCGATGGCCACTGCAAACCATGTAGATTTAGGCCATTTTATAGTAACCTTATTTACAGTAGCTCTATTACCAGTTCTCTCCCATGTAAAAAATAGAACATACCAGTCTGCTATAGTAGCAGCATTAGGAAAATACTTATTAAATTCTTTATATTTAGCATTAAATAATGCCAAAGAATTTATACTCATATTTTCACCAATATTTGAACATATTTTATTTATATATTCATGAGACGAATCTTCATTAAGGTTAAAAAAATATAGCCTAGAAGGCATTTTTTTAGCCTCTGGCCAATTTTTTACAATACCGGGCATTCTATAGCCAAGTAGAGAAAAATTGTTTAATGACTCATTATTATTTGGCAATTTTGTTAAAGATTTTGTATCTTGTAGACTTTGACAATCAACCCAGAATATTTTCCACCCATTCTGGTCACATATCCAATTCAAATCTGGACCAGATTCATGATCTTCAGTTCGTATAATTTTCTCGAAACTGTTTAGTCTTTGATTAATTTTATATTTTTGCCCCTTCTTTTCTAAGCAAAAATTTAAAATCGATTTAAAAAACTCGTGCAATGTCTTTTCTATCTTTGTTTCCATTTTTAGATATTTTAATTTGTTATTTTTATTTGTAAAAAGTACGATTTTTATTTTTCTATTTTTATATTATATTATTCTAGAATTTTTGTCAAGTATTTGACAAATAAAGATGATTAGTGTAGTCTTTGTTTAGTGAATTGTAAATATAATAAAAAAAATAAATCAATAAAAAAACTAAACAATGAGAAAAATGATTGCAAGAATTAAACTTCCAATCTTCGCTATTATTTCTTTGTTAATAGAGATGGTTTGCCATGTCTCTGACGAAGAAAAAGAAGAATTGTCTGATAAAGCTAAAGAACTAGAGATGGAGTCGGAGGTGGATACTAGGACGGACTCTGACGTGGATCAAAAACCACCAAACACTGACATGGTTTTTGAAAAAGATAAAACCGTAAATTACAAGGGATCAAATGATAAACCCTTGAAATATACAATAATAAGAGTATGGGAATCTGGACTTGGATATTTTGATTTAGAAATAACCGGTGAAGATATAAATTTTCAAGGTTATTTTCGTGAAAAATATCTCAGTGTACCATATTGGGATTTGCTTAGATATAATTGAAAACTAATTAAAAATTATAAAAAAATGGAGACATTTATTATTATTTGTCAGTCGATATCAATTTTGTTATCGATATGGTTATTGTGTAATCATGTAAAGATAATATCAGTAGTGATATTGATATTATCAGTTATTATTTCATTGAAATTTATGACAGTTGCATACAAGATTGATCCATTATTGGTCTATACTTTGTCTATGTTACTCGGTTGTATTCTTGGTTTGAGGTTGGTATCTGTCACAATTTCATTTTCCGACACATTTACTAAAAACTCATTTAGGTATTATAGAATTATAATTTTAGTAGATATTATTTTATCTCTTTTGAGTTTTGTATTTTTGTTTTTGATTTAAACTAATTAAAAATTATAAAATGAAGAAAATTGTTCTTGCTATTATTCTTTTGATCGCTTATTCTGTTTTGTTGAAAATGGACGGAATAAAAGATGGGGAAAGGGAAGTATTTTTTATATTTGGTTTGCTTTCATTTGGATTTTGTCTTTTTGGTTCCGCTTGTCTCTTTTTTGGAGAAAAGATTGGAATGTGTGAGTCTGAATCTGTCGCGGCAGTTTGGTTTTTCTTCTCAACAGGTTTATCTGTTGCTGCTATTGTCACGATAATCTCTGCTTTTTCGTGGACATTGATTATGTTAATTCTTGCGACAATTTTTAATTTGTCATCTGTGATTTTTATTTTGTTATATATAGATAATAAAATTATAAAAGGGTTAAACATTTTAGTCCTTTTATTAACATTAGTTTCTTTAGTGACAGGATATTATATGATTTGATCTTTTTTGTTCTAAATATTTGAATCCCTCGCGTTGTGCGGGGGATTTTTATTTGTTAATTTTTATATTTGAATTAGACTATTATTTTTGTTATGATATAAATCTCTTTTACAAATGATCGCTATTCGAAGCTTTAGCTAAGAATAGAGGAAAGTC
>CAZZNF010000041.1:0-2644 GCA_964655555.1 uncultured Candidatus Saccharibacteria bacterium
TTGATCCATTAGATGAAGTTGATATTTGGAATATTGGTGGAAATAATAAGAGTGTTGTGAAAGATGTAAAAGATATGTTGAAATAGAATTTAAATATGATTTTTTGATAAAACAAATCCAAAATATTTTTAAACACATCGAATTTAATGTATTAAATTTCTTTATAGTCTTCTCCTCTTTTTAAGACTTTAACAAAAATACCTTGTATCATTACCTCATCATCATATGGGGTGACAACTATTTCTTTATGTTTAATATTTGTCGAGTGCGGTTTTAAAATTATATTTCCACCTTTAGTCTTATACTCTTTTAAAATTGCATCTTCACCTATTAATGCTACAACTATATTTCCATCTACAGGATGATAATCTTTTCTACACAAAACTAAATCACCATCATTTATACCTTTTTTATTCATAGAATCCCCTTTTGCTCTTAATGCAAAATATTTCCTTCCTTTATACATAATATTATCCCGTACAAGTAAAGTTTCTAATGGTGTAGAGTCGGCGGTTCTAGTGTCACCACAACCAACAGAATCATATAACTCTATATTTCTAGTAATAAAACTTTTAATTATATAAGGTGAAACAATATTTTTTTCTTTAATTTCTTTTATTAAATTATTTTCTTTAAAAAATTCTTTTGTAATATATTTTCTCAAATTTTCATCACAAATATAAATATATGTACCTCTGATTGCACGAGTCAACAATACTTTATAAATATTTAAAACGTATCCTAATAATTCTTCATTAGATTTGATAGATTTTTTACCATTAATATCTTTATATAATTCTTTTTTAACAACAAAAGTTTTATTATCAAAATCATAAGAGAGTTCTGGTCCTATGATAACTCCAGCATAATTTAAATCATATCCCTGCACTGTATGTATGCATCCGATTTCATTTATCGCATTTTTAGAATATATCCAATTATCATTTGTAGTATTCCATATTAATTTAGTATTTTGTATCTCTATATCAAACCTTGATTTATCTTTTTTTGATAACCACTCCCACGCATAACCAGCTACCATTCTGCATAAGCCATTCTCTCTATCTTTTATTTTTATCAAATCAATCATTTCTTTTATATTATCAAAAATTTTAAAATCATAATTTTTAAAATCATTAATCTTAAAATCATTATTACTAAATATATTTTTTATATTATTTATATATATATCACCACCAGCAACTCTTAATTGTGTATTCAATTGATAAGAAATACATTTTTTAATTGTACTTGTAAATAAATCATGCCCAATATCTCCTGGTATTACATTTTGTTCTTTATCATAAAAAAATATTTGATATTTAGATTTTTGCATTATCCAATGTAAATGTGTACCTTGATATATATCTATTCCTAATTTCCTATTTGTATTATCAAACGCACCCATATTTGAATTATTTTTTCTTGTCTTTAGTCTGTGGGATTCATCTACCACTAAGATATCATAATCTTTTTTTACAACATCAGAAGGACCGATAATATCAATCGTTTTTAAACTTTTTATATTTTTTACAACCTTTTTTAAAGTGTTTCTTAAAGATGTCATTGATACCACTAAACCAATATTAAAATCTTTTGTATCTTGTCTTTCTTTTAGCATTTTAATTAAATAAAGAGCTAAAATAGTCTTACCTGTACCAGCTCCCCCATTTATAATGAAAGTATTATTTTTTTTATCTTGGATATTTTTAAAAATAGACTCAGCAATAACAAATTGATCTTCAGTTAATGCTGTATATGGAGAATATTTAAATAAATCACTATTTTTTAATTCTATTAAATCTTGAGTGACTAATTTATACTCTTTTAATTTTTCCCAAATAATTTTTATTTTATTTTCTCTTCTATCTTTATCAAAATAATTATGATCTGCCTCACCATCATTTTTATTTTGCAAATATTTTCCATCAGCATACAAATATCTTATAAGTAAAGATTCTACATCTAAAACTACCGACTTATTAGCCTCATTGTCATTTATAATATAAAAATCTTTTAAATATTTTCTTTGCTCATCTTTAAAATGATCATTTAGTCTACTCACCGCTCTATGTGTTTGGCCTACATACATTTCATTTTTCTCTTTATTGGAAATTAAATATACAACAGGCCAATCTATTCCGAAAGTTTGTTGTTTTAATTGTCTAATACCTTCTTCATTGAAAGGTATATGGACCATAGATATATTCTCAATTTTTTCTAAATCATGATTTTTCATTATAATTGATTATATTTTTTATGATTGTCTTTAGATTTCTCTACTGGATATTTTTTTTCATTTTTATTTATCTTATCTTTAAAAGCAGATTCTATATCTATATTTAAATCATTAGATATCAATAAAACCCAATACAAAATATCAGCCAACTCTTCTCCAATATCCTCCTTTTTATCAATTACATGTTTAGACATCTCTTCTGGATTCTTCCACTGAAAATGTTCTAACAATTCACTTGCTTCTAATAATAAAGAGATCGAAAGATCTTTCGGATTATGAAATTGCTTCCAATTTCTCCTATCTCTAAAATCAACAACTAATTTTTGTAATTCTTCCATATCTTTCCCCTCATTATACCACTCCAAAAAATATTTTAAAAACTACTCATACCTCACTCCATCTTTC
>CAZZNF010000042.1:0-2508 GCA_964655555.1 uncultured Candidatus Saccharibacteria bacterium
TGCATATAAAAAATTTTGATCCATTTGATTTTAATAAAAAAGAAATATCTGGTGTGCCAGTTTATTATAAAAATTTACCATGGTCACCATGTATTCATTTAAGAGTTGTCTTTGATTCAGGTGCTTTTTTTGACCCTGCTGAAAAAGAAGGTGTAGCACATTTTTTAGAACACACTATTTGTCAGGGCTCAGAAAGATTTGGTGGTAAAAAAGGATTAAAAGAGTGGTCACTTAAAAATGTATTGAATTCTTTTAATGCTATGACTAGTTACTATACTACTCATTATGAATTTAAATGTTTACCAGAAAAATTTGAAAATGTAGTTTTAGATTTAAAAGATATCATCTTTAACCCAACATTTAAAGAAGACGCTTTTGAATTAGAAAAAAAAATAATATTACAAGAAGCCTGGGGCCGATTTACAAATGAAAAGTTTATAAATTTTTGTAGAGATAGTAATAAAAATTTATACGCTAATACAGTACAAGAAAGATTCCATTCTCCACTTGGTTGGCCTGAAACTATTGAAAAGATAATATTGGAAGATTTAAAAGAGTTCTATAAAATAAATTATGTTAAACAAAATATCTATATAATAGTAGCTGGCAATATAGAAGAAAAAGATTTAGATATTTTTAAAGAATTTTTGCGAGATATACCAGAAAATAAAGAATTTGAATTTATTAAAAAAAGTGTAGAACAAACTTGGAATTTATCAAAAGTGGTAAAACCATTAGAAAATAGAGTAATAAAAAATGCAGACGAAATAGGGCTTGTAAGAGAGCAAGCAGAATATGATATATCATTGTCTACAAATGAAATAAAGTTAGAAGAACATAAGGGTATAAATATTATTTTTTATAGATTTTTACAAAATCTTTTAATGGATAAATATAGATATGATAATGGCTTATGTTATGGCATATCAGGTAATTCTTATTTTTCTAGATATAATTATAATTTATCACTTAATTTAAAAATTGATCAAAAAAATATTGGAATAGTAGAAAAAGAATTAGAAAATACTTTTACAGAAATATTAGAAGATAAATATGTTCAGAGATTTGAAGATATAAAGCAGACATCTATAGAACAAATAAAGTCAGAAGAAGATAATTCTTATATGGTTGTAAATTCTATTTTAAATCAAATAAAGACTTTCTCTAAGTTTTTTACTAGAGAACAAACATTGGAAAATGTAAAAAGGGTTACATATTCTGATATTAAAGAATTTTTAAATATTTTACTAAAAAATAGAGATTATATTTATACTGAGATAATTTTACCTTCTATAAAAGAAAATAAAGATGCAAAAAAATAATTTAAAAAATAAATATGAAAATAAAAAAGTCTATATTTATATAGACGCTTCTAATATTATTTTAGCAGCTAGTAATATTGGTTTTGAAGTTGATTTTAAGAGTCTTTTTATATATTTAAAAGATAGGTTTAAAACTACGAATATTTATTATATTACGCCAGCATTTTCATTTTTAAATGAAAAATTTACAGAGTTAGAAGATGTTGGTTTTTCTATTATTAAAAAAGAAATTTATTTTCAAAACAAATTAAAAGCTAATTGTGATGTTGAGTTGTCTTATTATTTTACTAGAGATCTTTTATTGGAAAATAAAGATGAAATGATTATATTTAGTGGAGACGGCGATTTTGTATTATTATTAAAAGAAGCAAATAGAAAAAATATAATTACAAGAGTCTTTTCTATAAATAAAAAAAGCACATCTAAAAACATAAGAATGCTTGATTTTATAAAGGTTGAATATTTGTTTAACTTAAAGAAAGTTGTAGGTAAAATGAAAGATGCCTACAGGCACGATAACCTGTAGGCAATTACTTTCGATAGATACATTATATCAAAAACAAAAATCATGTCAAATAATTTATTAACAATAGAAATTAATAATAAAAATCATGCTTCGCTAAAGCTCCGCAGATCACGGAAAGTATTTGTTGGTATGAGTGGCGGAGTAGACTCTTCTGTTGCTGCATTACTTTTGAAAAATGCTAAAGATAAAAATGGAAATCATATTTATGATGTGACTGGAGTATTTATAAAAGTATGGACTCCGGACTTTATAGAATGTACTTGGCGAGAAGATAGAAGAGATGCTATGAGAGTATGTTCTGAGCTTGATATACCATTTATCACTTTAGATCTTGAAAAAGAATATAAAGAGGGGGTAATAGATTATATGATAGATGAATACAAAAAAGGGAGAACTCCAAATCCTGATGTATTTTGTAATAAAGAAGTAAAATTCGGAGCATTTCTTGATTGGGCTTTAAAAAACGGTGGAGATTATGTAGCTACAGGACATTATACAAGACTTAAGACTCAAGACTCAAGACTCAAGAAAAATACAAAAACTGACCTACCCCCAGTCCCTTCCCAAGGAAGGGGAGAAATGCAATTAAAAAAAGCAAAAGACACTTCAAAAGATCAAAGCTATTTTCTTTGGACATTAAACAAAAAACAACTTTCTAAA
>CAZZNF010000043.1:0-2304 GCA_964655555.1 uncultured Candidatus Saccharibacteria bacterium
TAGCAGATCTTGCAGAAAATCATAATGAAGTTTTTAAGAAAATAGTAGAAAGTGTGAAATAAATAAATAAAACCTCCCGATTGGGAGGTTTTATTTATTATCTTTTTCAAAATCTCTTATTTTTTAAAAGTAAAAGATCGTTCATGTTCAAATTCTAAAGTAGCCAGCTCTTGTTCAGCTCGGGATATCAATAAATTAGTTTTCTGTATTTCTGAATATAAGTTTGCAACTTCACGTTCTTGATTATATGAATTTTTCCCAGCGGATTTTGCAAAATTAGCTTCGCTAACAGCATTTTTATGTTCTAACTTTAAAGCCTCCAAAGAACGCGTTAAACTAGACAATTCATTCTTTGCAACCTCAATATTACTACTAGCTTTATCTTTCCTTCCATCAAAAGTTTCAATTTTTTTTGTGTTTTCAATTAATTGTCTCTTGTATTCTCCTAATTCTCTTCTCGCGGCATCCAAAAAATTTGAATGTCTTATTAATTCGTTTTTCCACATTTTTTTACTTTCCTCATCTAAGTTTGGATTTTTTAACATTTCATTGTCTCTATCAATATCATTAATCCATGAATTAATTATCCCTCTTTGTTTTCCTATATTTTCCTGTAATTCTACATTCCGCGGTTCCATTTCTTTAGAATAATCTGCGAGATTATACTCTAATGTTTTCGTGGATTCATCGATCTCGTTAGTGTTAATATCAAACTTATTACTCAATTCAGCCATTCTCTCCTCTGTCATTTCAGCAGACCCTTTATTTGCTGTAACCTTCTCACCAACACCGTCCTCTTGTTTTGGTATTCCTCCTAATGTCATATATTTATATAAATTGTTATTTAATATTTTTAATATATTAATTGTCTCAAATGTGAAGAAAAAAGCAACTTTACAAAGTTGCTTTTTAGTGTTTTTGAAAAAAATTATTGATTTATACGCCAAGGGTATGGTTTGAGAACTGGTACTATCATCTTTTTAAAATCGGGTGATTTTATTTTAAAGAACTCATATCTTTCTGGAAGCTCAAATGGTATTAATATAAATTTACCATTTTGAAATGGAGAATCTCTGCTAACTAAAAATCTACCCTCTTCAGTCTCGCATGCTATTTGAAGTGCAATTTCTGAAACTATTTCACCTTCTGTTTTTTTGATTCCAGTTTTTTCAGTAACCCAATCAGTATATGATCTATATCGATCTAGCTCTATTTGAAATGCTTCAGGCTTTACATATTCAAATAAATTTTCTTGAACATCTTTATCTGGGCCTGGTCGCCCATCAAAAAGATCTTCCTCCCAACTCAATACCATAACATCTTTAGTTTTAGACATCTCTATAAGACCATCTATCATTTTTTGATATTCTTTTTCGATATTTACATCAATTCTACCACTATCCAAAAATGAACGATTTAAAACAATATACCAATTTACTTTAATATTATTTATATTAAAAGCATTTAATATATCAGGAATTTCTTCTAAATAACATTTTAATTCCTTTTTTGTTGGAATTAATTGATTACCTTGCTTCTTATATCTAGCTTCTAAACCTTTAGCTAAACAGCATTGAGTAAACAGTATTACAGTATCTCCATTTAGAATACAGTCGTTAATATAAGTTTCAACCCACGGGTCTATCTTCATATTGTTTGGACGAATAGTAGAAGCTCTATCACGAAGCCATTTCATAACTTTTTGTGTCTGACGTAGTTGCATTTTTGACCCCCTTTTTTTAATTATTTTTATTTTTAATTTTTTATATTTTTTAAAAAGAACAATTTTAATCAACCTAATAAAATTATTAAGTCGATTAATAATACTCTTTTTTTGTTTTTTATTTTTATAACTCATAAATTTTTAAGTAAATAAATATTTACTTGCGTCCATAAGGGGACTCGAACCCCCAACCACTCACTTCACAGGCGAGCGCTCTACCGTTGAGCTATATGGACGATAAAAGGAGGTAAAATGTGTTTACCCATACCTCCTAATGAACAACCAAAAGAACGTTTTTTAAATTTCATTTTATGTGATTTTAAATTAGACAAAAATAAAACCCTCCAAATAAGGAGGGTTTTATTTTCAATAGATTTATATTAAATTAAAAAATCAAAGACAAAACTCTCCTTATTTGAAAAGTTTGTATGATGGGCAAATATTGCTATATTTTTTGCTTGATTTTTTAAATTCATATATTTATATATAATATATAACACATATTATAATACAATGCAAGTATTACACTTTCGCTTTAAATTCTTCTACTAGATTTACATCGCCCATTTCTTTTCTCTCTA
>CAZZNF010000044.1:0-2235 GCA_964655555.1 uncultured Candidatus Saccharibacteria bacterium
CATTATGTCTATTAGGAATATATATAGAAAAATTTTTATAATTAATTTTCTCAAAAAAATCATTTAATATAACAGCTCCAGGAATACCATCACAATCATAATCAGCATAGATAATAATTTTTTCATTATTATTTATTGCTATTTTTATTCTTTCAATACTTTTTTGTATATCTTTTATTTTTTTATAATCCAGTAAATCTCTATCCCATTTTGGACTTAAAAACTTCTCTATTTCTTTTTTATATTCTTCACTATTAAAAGAAAAACCTTTTTTTTCTAAAATAATTTTTTGTAAATCTGATAAAATCATAAACATCTTAAAATAATAACATATAAGTGAAATAAAGGTTATTTATTATATTTTTAAAGGACTTGCAAAATATTATAATATATGTTATATTTTAATTAGGAATTTAATGAGTTAGTAAGCATGGCCACCACATTCTTGTGGGGGCCTTTTTTATTTTATTTTTCAAAAATTTTTATACCTTAAACTTCTTTTTAATTTCTTCCAATTCCTCTTCATTTTTCTCTTCCATTTTTTCTTTTCCTTTTTCTGCAAGTTTTATCAATTCTTTTTCATTTAAATTATTTAACTCTTTTACTCTTGCTATTAAATACTCTTCATTATTTTTTTCTGCTTCATCTATCACTTCTTCAAAAAGTGCATTTAAAATTAAACCAATTTTCCTTCCTGGTTTTTCATTTAATATTTCCATTATCTTCTCTCCATTTATTTTTAAATTTTTTAAAGATATCTCATCACGAAGTGCTTCATCTATCATACTTTCAAATTTTCGTAATCTATATGACTCTTCCTTTTTTGTCCCAGATCCAATTCTGTCGCAGATTCTCACATTTATTAAATCCCAAATATTTTCTTTATCAACATTTACAATAAGTCTTCTTACACTTGCTAAAGTTATTTCAGCAGTATCAGAGAAAAACATATGCCATCGCACCAAAGTCTCAACTTTATCAATTATTTTTTTTTCAAATTTTAAATCTCCTAATATTTTCTTTACCATTCTTGCTCCTACTACTTCATGACCATAAAATGTATAATCTTTTTTTACTTTATCATATCTTCTAGTCGCTGGTTTACCTATATCATGAAATAATGCAGCTATTCTTGTATCCAAATCATAATTCTTTTCTACTGCATGATTGAGAGATCTTAAAAGGTGTTCAAATACATCATAAGTATGATGACCATTTTGTTCTACTCCGACAGAGTCTGCTAAATCTTTAGATATGTATTTGAGCATTCCAAGCTTTTGTAAAATTATTATAGCTTGCATTGCACCGTTTGAATTTATAATTTTTATAAATTCATCACGAATTCTTTCTTTAGAAATTTTTTCTAAATTATTCCCGAGTTTAAACATTGCATTAAAAACTTCAACACTAATTACAAAACCAAGCTCGCTAGAAAATCTTACAGCTCGCATCATACGAAGTGCATCTTCATTAAATCTCTCCTCTGCATTTCCTACTGTATTTATAACTTTATTTTTAATGTCTGCTATTCCATCAAAAATATCTACAAAATTATTTTTAATAGGATCATATGCAAAAGCATTCATAGTAAAATCTCTTCTTTCTAAATCCTCTTCTATAGTCTTACCCCATTCTACTTTACTTGGACGACGAAAGTCCTCATATTCACATTCTTTTCTATATGTTGTTATTTCAATTATTTCTACATTTTCTATTTCTTCACCTATTTCATTTAAAATATTTTTTCTAATTTTCACTCCCACTGTTCCAAATTTATTTTCATAAATAGTATCCTCTTCACCAAATATTTTTATAATTTTTTCTGGTATTGCATTTGTTGTAATATCCCAATCTTTTGGCTTTCTATCAATAATTAAATCCCTAACACATCCACCAACTAAATAGCTATCAAAATTATTTTTAGATAATTCTTCACACACCCAAATCACATCTTTTGGAATATTATTTTTGTTTATTTTATTTTTATTTATTGTAGTCATTTTGTTTTTATGATTTTTTAGAATAAAAACTAAATTATTTTCTGTGCTTCCGCTAGGATTCGAACCCAGAATAGCGGTTCCGAAGACCGATGTGATATCCATTTCACCACGGAAGCATAATAATATTTTAACATTTTATTATACAAATAAACATTTTTAATTTATATAATATTTTACAAATTTTGTGCGGCGTAAGAGAATCGAACTCTTGTCCCCTGCTTGGAAGGCAGGTATT
>CAZZNF010000045.1:0-2148 GCA_964655555.1 uncultured Candidatus Saccharibacteria bacterium
AAAAATGCCTTCAAAATTGCGGAAAAATACCATGCCGAGGCGCTTTGCGCCGAGGTAATATCTTTCAATTTCGCTGAATGTAAAACTTGGCGGAGACGATGGGATTCGAACCCATGAGAGAATTGCTTCCCTGCCTCGTTAGCAGTGAGGTGCCTTCGACCAGCTCAGCCACGTCTCCATATTTACAATAATATAATAACATATATTATATTATTAATAAAATTAAAATGTTATAATAAAAAATATGCAAATAATTATTCTTATAATAACAACGCTTATAATATTATCTATAATATTATATAAACATTTTACAAAACCTCTTCTTATAAATAAAAGAACTATTTTACAGAATAGAAATATACAAAACATAGAAAAACAAGAAAATTATAAATATTATCAAATATCTCAAAATGATTCTTATGTTAAATTTACAATAAATGAAGTTTTGGCTGGTAAACCTTTTGTAGCAATAGGTATAAATAAAGATATTTATGGAGATATTGTCCTAGATAAATATTTTACAAAAATTGGACTATATAAACACGAATTATTATTAGATGCTAGAAACTTTATAACAGATAATAAGAAAAGAGATGCTGCGATAACAAGATTTATTTTAGGTAGTTTAAAAAAAGAAAATAATTACATATCATTCAAAACAAATGAATATGATTACTTTAATTTAAAAGAAAATGAAGATGGGACTTATACTTCAAATATTAGTGGAATATTAAAAATATCAAATGTAAACAAAAATATACCTCTATCTATAAATATTTTTATAGATGAAGAACAAATAAAACTTAATTTTAGAACTATTATAAAAAGATCAGACTTCAAAATATCTATACCGAAAGTACCTTTTGTTGCTGATGTTGAAGATAATTTAATTGTTGAAGGAGATATAACTGCTTACAAAATATAAAACAATAATTATTATATTGATAATTATTTAATTATTATTTATAATATAGATATATAATTTATGTTAAAAGAATTTATAAATTTTGTAAGAGAAAAAGCTGTAATAGGTCTAGCAGTTGGTATTATTATTGGTGGATCTGTTACACAATTTGTTAATGCTATAATAAAAGATTTAATAAATCCTATAATTTCTGCTCTTTTGGGTAATAAAGCTCTTGTAAATTACAATTACACAATACCAGGAACAAAAATAACTTTTTTATATGGAGATTTACTTTTAGAAACTATCAACTTTATAGCAGTATTATTTGTGATTTATATATTATTTATAAAATCACCATTAAATAAATTAGACAAAAAGAAATAAAAATTACAACACTTATAAAAACCTCTCTACTTTATATAGAGAGGTTTTTATAAATTATTTTTATATATTGAAACTGTGTCTTCTGCTATTTCTGTTTTATCTATTTTATTCATTATGTCAATAACTTGATCCTCATAATTTTTTATAATAGTTCCATTATAATAATATAATTTCTTTTTAATATCTTTATAAGCATAATAAGATGCTGTTTTAGGATTTGCTCCTCCTAGATTTTTACCAACAATTTCTATCGCATGATTAAAATCATCGAATTTTATTAAAGCACTTCCCCATCCAAATGGATTATTATTCAAAAGTCTTTTTCCTCCAGATGATTCTCTAATTGCAATAGCAGGCAAAAGATTATATGGAATACCATATTTTTCAGCCACAAGAACGAACTGCATACCATATCCGGTAAGCGGCATAGATCTTTCATAAAAATAAGTATTTATTTTTAATGCCTTCTCCATTCTTTCTGTGTTTATAGAGTCTTTGATTTCCTTTGTAGTTAAAGCGCTATTAAAGCTTAAATCTACTTCGGGAACTATATTTAATCCTAATGTTGTCATTCCAATTAAAGGTATAAAAGTCATGACAAGTAGAATATTTTGTAGTTTTTTTAACATAATATTGCGGTTTAGCTCCGCCAACTATTCGTGATCTGTAATTTACAAAATAAAAATGAGCCTATTGCTCAATACAATAATCTTAGCAAATCCAAATAAAAAAGTCAAGTGTTATACATATAAAATCTTAACTTGTCAAATACTTATATGAAAAAACCCTTATTTTTCAAGCTTTTTTGATATAATCTGAAAATGTGATAAAATCTATAAATTAAGAAAATAATGGCC
>CAZZNF010000046.1:0-1964 GCA_964655555.1 uncultured Candidatus Saccharibacteria bacterium
CCATTTTTTTAACTTCATCCAATTGTTCTTGAATGGAATCTAATTTATCTAAAATGTAATTGTTTTCTGGAACTGTTCCAAAACGTAATCCATCAATTTCTTCAAAATCTTTTATAATCTTAAAAAATTCATCTTTAAATAAATAGCTCACGTTTACTATTTTTAAATCATCACTTTTAACTTTCAAATATTCATCGTAGCAGTCTGAAGTCATATATCCTTCCGCTCTTACTAATACAAATTCATGGTCTTCAAATGGCTTTAATACCAAATAAATATTTCCATTTCTAGTTTGTACTACCATACCATTTTCCAAATCACTCTTTTTCATTATCATTTTCCTTTATATATTTATTTTAAATTTTTAACAATATCATTTATTCTACTATTAAGATTTTCTAAACTTTTTGAATTAAATATTCATTCATAAAATTATCAAATTGCAATATTTTTATTATTATAAATACAAAAAATATTATTCCAAATATTAATATTACCACTTCATCTTTGCTCATTGTTTTCCTTTTCTTTAAATAATCCACAAGACATATTTTTAAGTCTCCAATTTAATTTTACACTATTAGCAACAAGATATTTGAGACATGAATAATAATTTCTTCTATTTTCAGTAATATCGCTAGATTTATATCAATTTAAATATTGACAATTTTTACATTTATCATTTTCATTTATTCCAAATAATTTGTACATTTGCAAAATATTTTTTGGAGACTTTTTATCATATCTCCGCTCATCCGTAAATTCAAATTCCATTTTATTTATCCCTTATCCTTGAATTCCAGAATCTCATTACACCCAGCCTTGCTAATTTATAGGCATCTTTATACTCCCATTTTTTAGCATCTTTATTTACTTTTGGTTTTCTATAAACTAAAACTTTTCCCTTCTCAGTAACTAATAATATACCAGCATTTTCTGGCACAAATTCATCACAATTTTTCATTTTTTCAGGCATAGCAAAATATAAATATTTTATCATATTATTCTCATGGCAATGTTTCTTTTTACAATCAGCTTTTAAATCTGATTTAGATATTTTAATCTCAATCTCTTTGGCATAAAAACTTTTAGAATCTAACACACATAAGTCTAATTCGTATTTAAACATTCCATAGCTTACATTATTAACAATAATATTTTTCCTTGTATCAAAAAATAGTACTAGCGCTAATTCTATTTCTTTAGTGGTTTCGTAATTCAATATACATCCTTTTTTATATAAGAATCTCATCTATCCCATTCTTGACCCAGTGTATTTCTGATCCATTTTTCATTTTATATAAAACACATAATATTCGATTATAAGCATTATATTGATTCTCTAAATTTAGTAACTGTTGTATTCTTTCATCAACTATATTTTTAGGAGCATCTTCAAAAAATTCACCTTTTTGTAAAAATGAGCTGACATTATCTAAATGTCTTATCACATTATTTTGTTTTATAGTTACTTCTTTGATAGTATCATCAATATCATAAGTGTTTTCTTTAATATACATCCAAATTTCTATACCATAATTACTAACACCGAAAATCCAATGGGTCTCCATCTATTTTTCTTTCAATTTTTGAAATATAGTATCTATATTTTTTGAAAAAGTGGACATTTTTCAAAATCTTTATTTTCCATAAGTTTATAAAATGCAGTATAATATTCATCAAAGAACATAGCCCTTATCGCATTATTTTTTACTAGATTGCCCTGCGCATCTTTTAACATTATATCAATATCCTCAGTTTTAGAACAACGTTCTCTAGATCTCATAGGAATAAATTCTTCAGGATTATTTAGTTCTTTCCAAAATTTACAATCCCAACCTTGACACGAAATGTTCGTATAATATTGACGAATTATTGTCATTTTACCACCATAAATTACTAAAATACCTTCTAAATAGATCAAAACCATTTTCAAATTTTCGAATAGATTCATTATATTCTTC
>CAZZNF010000047.1:0-1953 GCA_964655555.1 uncultured Candidatus Saccharibacteria bacterium
AAATATTCTTTCTTAGTATTTTTTGTATTGAGACTACTCTCTAAATTTTTAAATTTTTCAAGTCTTTGAAAAACCCATTTTGATTTAGAAATTAAAAAGCTTTGTGCTGATTCAAGACTAACCCTTTTAGGCTTTGTCAGTATGACTTCTCCAGCATGACCAATAGTGATCCTAACTCTCTTTGCTTTATTACTAATCCTAAGAATGTATTCTAGATTTCTATTATTAATCTTAACTATGCTTGGCATGATTTTACTTCACATCACCTTTCACTTCACTTACATGAGTATCTGGCTTTACGTCTTCATAAATCTTTTCGATTTTTCCTTTTTCATCTATTAAAAAGCTTTTTCTAAATACTCCGTCATACTCTCGACCCATAAACTTTTTTAAACCATAGGCTTCGTAGGCTTTTATAGTTTCCAAACTCTCGTCTGAAAGGATTGGGAAATTTAATTTATATTTATCTGAAAATTTCTTATGGCTCTTTACACTATCTTTACTTATACCAAGTACTGCGAGGCCTAGCTTAGCTAGATCTTTGATCCCATCACGAAAGCTACAAGCCTCAGTCGTGCATCCAGGAGTATCATCTTTTGGGTAAAAATAAATCAAAACCTTTTTCTTTTGTTCTGTATATTCTTTTAATGTATACTCTAGACCTGATTGATCTTTTAATTTAAAATTTGGAGCCTTGTCGCCTATTTTCAACATATATTTTTATTTATTATAGCAAATTAAAAACACTTAGATATTTCTAAATGTTTTTAATTATTTCAAAACTATTTTTATTTAACTACTTCTTTTTTACACTTACAAGTACTTTTACATCCACATTTTTTTGCTTTTTTGACTTCTTTTCTTTCTCTAAAATCTCCTTTTGCCATATATTTTTTATTTATATTTTTTAATATATAAATTATATCACAAAATAAAAAGCCCGATAGAAATCGGGCTCGGATAATGCATGGAATTCAGACCGTGCTATTACTTATTATGCAAAGATACATATATCATAGTATAAAAATAATCAAAAGTCAATCAATATCTTAAAATCCTTTAAACTTTAATTATTAACTAAACTTATATAAAGCGCTGATAAATTATAAAAAAATCTAGCCTGCTATGGCTAGATTTAAAAATTAAAAACATCTTTCTCTTATTTCTACAAATCTTTTTAAAGAAATATCGATCTGATACTTAAAATGTATATCAAATAAATCATTTCTTACTTCTTTATCATCATTTTGACATATAGAGCAAGTACTTAAAAAGGAGAAATGATCTTCTTCTTTTATAAAAGATACTATGTGAGGAGTAAAGCCTTTTGTCATTGGACCATAACTGCTTAACTTATCAAAGAAAGTATCTGTGTCATATATCTCTAATATATAAAAAGAAGCATTTCTAATGCTATAAAAAAGAAAATGATCATGATTTTTTAGACCTCCTCTCAGAAAGCATTTTGGACAAAAAGATATTTTATTAAATATTTCAAAAGGATTTTCTTCCATGACTTAGAATTTAATGATTAAAAAATAAGTTACTAAGATCAAATATACAATATAATAAAGATAATTTCATATATATATATTAATTACAGCTTTTTGATAAAGAGTATCCAGCATTTTTAGCTTCATCTTCAGAATCAAAATATATTTTATTTTCTTGCTTTATACTTGATTTACAATTTGAAAAATAATATTTACTTCCTTTTGAGCTAGCATAAAAATTAAAATTACTCTTTAATTTTTGATTTTTATTAGAAATTTCTGATTTTTGATAAATTAAATTATCTTTGTTATTTAATATTTTGTTTGTAGAATAAATCTTGTATCCTATAAAAAGGTCCAAAATAGCTAGAGAAATAAGGATAGAATAGAAAGCTTCTCCAGACAGCTCTATATTGATTTTTTTCAAAGTTTCTGTTATACTTCTACTCATAAAATATTA
>CAZZNF010000048.1:0-1914 GCA_964655555.1 uncultured Candidatus Saccharibacteria bacterium
ATTAAACAATCTATTTACAATAAATGAAATACCATAACCACTGGTTGTATAAAATGTTGTGTTATTTATAATATTTTCACCATAAATAAATTTTCCATATTTCAACCATATTAGATAATTGAGTGGCCAAAATTGCCCATTATGAGTGTGGCCAGCAAATACAAAAGTAGGTGAATATTTTGTAATATCATTTACAAAATCATTTAATGGTTCGTGAGAAAGTATAATATCTACTTTATTATTTGATAATTCTTTATCAATTATCTTTTTGAGTTTATCTTTTTCATTTTGAGTAAAAGCATAATTAAGTCCAAGAATACTGATTCCATCAATATTTATAACTTCATCAGAAATTATTGTCCAATTAGCAGCTTTTATTAAGTTTATAAACTCTGCATAATCTCCATAGAATTCATGATTACCTGTAACAGCATAAACTGGAGCTATTTTATTCCAGTTTTGCATCTCTTTTAATATAGGGTCCCAATTAAGTTTTTCTCCATTAAAAATATCTCCCGCAATAAATATTTTTTCTGGATTTATTTTTTGTAAAGATTTTGTTGTCTTCCTTGCAATCCAAGCTTGTGAGCCCATACTAAATTGAGGATCTGCAAAAAATACATATTTTTTACCTTTTAGATTTTCATTATCAGTAATAATACTTAATTCTGTAATCTTTTCTCCAAATCGTAATTGTAAATATCCAAGCAAACTCATACATATTGGTAAAATTATTAAAATATAAAAAATCTTTTTCAAAATCAGTTTTTTCTTTTTTATAAAAATTAAAGATAAAATACTAATAGGTGTTAGCACAAGAAAATAAATAATAACAGTAATTAAAATACTTCCTAAAGTATAAATTGGTTCAAGATATGAAAGAGTAGAATAATTTCTAGAAATTAATAAAATCATAAGTGATATAGCAAAAATTATCGTGGCTAGGTATAAAAAGTTTTTTAACTTTCCTTTTTCAAATGGAGATATTTTAAAAAGAAAATAGCAAGATATAATCCAAATAAAGAATCCTATTATAAAAAATGTTGTAAACATATAATTTAATTTTTGTGTATTTTATGAAAATCTTTTTTTATTTTATATTTTTTAAAAATTTTCAAATTTAAAGATATATAAAAAACATAACTAGCTATTAATATCGAAGCTAATACATCATATATATCATGAACTTTCAAATATAATCTAGCAGAAATTATAAACAAAAGCCAAATTATTCCAAAGAATCTCATAAAAAATTTGTGACTATTATTTCTTTCTAATTTTGATATATAAAATAACAAAAGAAATGTAATCATTGCGGCTGCTACATGCCCAGAAGGGAAAGCATAACTATTTTCTAATACCATAGCTTCTATATTTCTATGTTTTTCTATTATAAATTTTAAAATTATAACTATACCCATAGTTATTAAATAATTAAATAATATAAATTTAGTTAATATTTTTTCTTTTAACCAAAAGAAAGTTAATAATGATATACAAGTAGTAGCTATAATCATCATTTTTTCTCCACCTAAAATTGAAATAAAATTAAAAAAATAAAAAAGAAATTGACTCATAAAAATAAATTATAACTTTTTAATAAATTTTAAAGCTATAACAATAGATATTATTCCAATGATTCCTCCAACTATTATGTCTATAATATAATGCACACCTAAATATAGTCTAGAATAAGAAATAATAATAAACCAAAATATAGATATAATACTTATTATATATTTTATAGGTTTATTTTTTATGTGTTTGAAAGTAAAATATATTATTAAACCTATTAAAACCATATTAATAGTTGCATGCCCAGAAGGGAATCTTGATCCAGTTTCTATTATAAGTGAATTAGAAGGTCTTGGTATATAAAATATTTTTTTAAGAATAAAAGCTATAAAAGAAGCT
>CAZZNF010000049.1:0-1850 GCA_964655555.1 uncultured Candidatus Saccharibacteria bacterium
GAACTCCTGTCTCATCCTTGGCAAGGACGTATTCTACCACTAAACCAATCCCGCAATATCATATTAAAACTTTATAAAAAAGTATTTATTTCAACAATATAACACAAAAGAGTCTTTTTAAAAACTGTGGAAAAAGCAGTGCATATGTGTATAAAGGACAATTTGTAAAAGACAAAAATTAAAAGACAAAAATTTAAAAGTCTTGTCTTTTAAGCATTTATTGTCTTTTATAATATAAATCACCTTTTTTATTATAATCGTTTCATGTGAAACAAAGTTATATTAGCATTAATTTTTTAATTTAATTAAACAAATAATTGTTTTATTTGATATTGTTTCTTATGAAACACTTTTATAAATTAACTATGTTAAAATTAATTAAATATGGCAAGTCATAATATAATAGGAAAATTAGGAGAAAATATAGCAATAAAATATCTAAAAAGTAAAAACTACACTATAATTGATAGGAATTTTCATGTGAAAATGGGTGAAATAGACATAATTTGTAAAAAAAATGATAAAACAGGAGAAAAATTAGAAAAAAATATAGTTTTTGTTGAAGTAAAGTCTAAAAAAGTCGATTCTTTTTTAGAAATAAAGGACGAAACCTTTTCACCTGAAACGAGATTAACAAAATCAAAAGGACAAAAGATATTAAAAACAATTCATCATTATTTGTCTTTTAATAAAATAAATGAAAAAGACATAAATATTAAAATAATAGCAATAATTGTCTTTTTAAATATTAAACTTAAAAAGGCTAAAATAAAAATATATGAAAATTATATCTTATAATATATAAATATTATGAAATTTATAATAAAACATTTCAAAACAGTATCTTTTTTTTCAGGTTTTTTAATAGATATTGCTTTTTTACCAAAAACTACATCTATTTATTATGTTTGGATTGGACCAATAGATATAGGAATAGTTTTGTTTTTTATTATAATAAGACAATTCATAAAGAAAAATTTAGTAAAAAGAAATAAAAAAGTTAAAAAAGATTTCAAAGAGAAAAAAGATAATGAAATCAAAAATATAGAAGAATTAAAGACAAAAGGACACAAAAGAGTAGAAAAACTAACAGGATGGACAACTTACGCTGTTTCTTTCTTTTTGGGAACCTTTTTATCTCATACACTTATATATTATTTTAGAAGTGCAGATATTATTCAAATGTGGCCTATATTTTTAATAATACTTTTTGCTGTTATAGCAAATGAGTTTTTATTAGGAACAATACCAGATATTATATTGTTTTATATAGCATTAACACTTTATATAATTTTTAATGTTCCTATTTTTCTAAATAAAGTAAATACAGAAACTTTTTTTTATTCTATTTTAATTTCGGTAATCCTTTCTTCTTTGATAACAATGCTTATTCAAAGTATTTATTTGTCAAAAAAAGAATTGATTTCATTAATAATATTCTCAATTCTATTTCCATTTTTGATTTTAAGACTTTATTATATTAATTATATTCCAGCTGTTCCACTTGAATTAGGTGATTCTGGATTTTATTCAAAAATAGAAAAAATAAATAAAGATAATCTTATAGATTACACAAAAGAAAAAGAAGGTTTTGTAGAAAAAAAGGAATTATTTATTATAGATAATTCTTTTTATAGTTTTGATAATTTAACAAATAAAGAGTTATATTTTTTCTCAAGTATTATTTCTCCAGCTAAATTAGAAGCTTTAATAAGTAATATTTGGGAGAAATATGATGAAGAAAAAAAGATTTGGTTATTTCAATCAGGAATAGATTATCCTATTTCTGGGGGTAGAGAAGATGGTTATAGAGGATATAGTAATGTCAAAATATCAAAAGGTTTATGGAG
>CAZZNF010000050.1:0-1799 GCA_964655555.1 uncultured Candidatus Saccharibacteria bacterium
TAGAATTGTATATCATGAAGCTAGATATCTACCAGATCCAAAAAACACTCTATTATTAGTAGGATATCAAGCAGCAGGTACAATGGGAAGAAAGCTTCAAAATGGTATGATATAGATACGCATTCATGGGGAAGATGTAGATGTGAGAGCTGAAGTTATAGAAATTTCTGGATTTTCCGCTCATAAAGACTCTAATCATCTTCAAGAATTTGCTGCAGAAATGAAAGATTCATTAGAAAAAGTATTTGTAGTTTTAGGAGAGCCAAAATCTCAAAGCTTTTTAGCACAAAGACTTATAGATATTTATCATCTTCCTGTCACAGTACCACAATTGAATGATATTATCGAAATAGATATTTAAATCTGTGTTATAATTTTTTTATAGTAAAAAATTTATGGATTATGAAAAGAAAATAGTTATATCTGTTTCCGGTGCTGCTGAAGTAGCACATTGTGGACCAGAAGCTTTAAATATTGCAAAAGAAGTAGGTAGAGAGATTGCTAGACAAGGGTGCGTCCTTACTACAGGAGCAACTAGTGGATTTCCTCATTCTTCTGCACAAGGTTATAAAGAATCTAAAGGAATGTTTTCTTTAGGCTTATCTCCTGCTGCAAATGAAAAAGAGCATACTGATTTATATTTATTACCATTAGACTCTTGTGACCTTGTCATCTTTACAGGATTTGGATTTCCTGTGAGAGATATAATGCTAGTAAAGAGTTCTGATGCAATGGTACTTGGTTGTGGAAGAATTGGGACTATTCATGAGTTTACTGTTGCTTTTGAATCAAATATTCCAATAGGTATTTTAGAAGGATCTTGGTCTACTGATGCTGTTATCAGAGACATTATAAGAAATAGTAATAGGACAAATCCAAATATTATTTTTGAATCAGATCCAAAAAAGATGATAGAAAAATTAAAAGAAATGGTAAAAGAAAATACAGATAGAAAAGAAATGGGGGATATGAATATGGTGGAAGAACTAAAAGCGAAAGTATAAATGAACATAAAAAAGCAATTTGTAAAATTGCTTTTTTATTAAGCTTTTGAGATAATTTATTTATATAAATAATCAAAAAAATATGTCCCAAGAAAATATTAATTCTAATGAAAATTCAAATCTTAATAAAAAGATAACTGAACAACCAATGACAGAAGAAAGAATGGCGGAATTGTCTGATAAATATGATATTAAAAATGAGGTGAATACTACAGAAAATAATTTAATCGAACCTAAAATTGACGAGTTTGAGAAGAAATATATAAATAATCCAGAATTTACTCAGTCAAAAATAGAAAGTTTATTAAATAACCTTAATGATTTTGGAGGTTTGTTGTTTAATTCTCATAGAGCGGAATATCTATTATATAAAGGGCTTATTTCTACTGATCAAGTTGCGGAAAAAGTTCAAAAAGTTATTAATAATTTTATTGAAAGAGGTAAAAAAGATAGAGATTCCTCAGAAATTATAAAAGCTGATCTTTCAGATAATTTAGATGAATTAAAATCTGGATTTGATAATCCTCAATATTTTGACGAGATTAATTCCAAATTAAAAATTAATATTTAGTATATTAAAAATAAAAATATGAATAATATAGAAGCAGGCGGTAACATAAACGAAAAACGATTAGACGACAGTAGTCAATCTCAACCAATCTCAGAAAATAGAATTCAAGAACTCGGTAATAAATTTGATCTAGATAAATCTAAAATAGGACAAGAAGATATAGAGACACAAAAATATTATAATAAAATTTATGAAGATTTTAGAAAAGAAATATTAGGATTTAA
>CAZZNF010000051.1:0-1763 GCA_964655555.1 uncultured Candidatus Saccharibacteria bacterium
AATGTAAGTTCTTCAAATCCATGCATAATTATATTTAAAATTATAACATGGAAAAAAGAGATTAATTTATAATCATTTATCTTTAATAAATTTTATTGACTTCTAAACTCAATTTGATATACTATAAGTACAAATGGTCATCACGAAAGTGTTATGACTCCGAGAAAACCGAGTAGCAATACTCGGTTTTCGCCTTTTAAATTTAAATAATCTAAAAACTATTTTTATAAATTTCTTTTATTCTCAGAAATTCTATTTTATCTATTTTAATAATTTTTCTAATTAATCTTTTACTACTTAAACTTCTTGCTTGAGATAATATCAAAGAGCCATCAATATTATTCATATTAAATCTTAAATAAAATTTATTATCCTCTTTAATTATTGACGACAAAGGTATCGCTTTAAAAAATTCTTTATTATATTTTTTAATTATCAATACAGGTCTTTCAAAATTTTCATTTTTACCATTTTCTTCACTACCAATATTTATACCAATAGAGCACCACCAAACTTCTTTTACATTAAAGAATATTTTAGATATATCTTTATTTTCTAATTCTTTTTTAGTTTTATTCCATTTATCAAAATCCTTCATAAAAAATGATATTTAAAATTATATCACGGAAAAAAGATTTAGATTTATTTTATTCTTTAAATTAAGATTCCTCTTTTTGTAAATATTGATCTTCGTGTAAATATTTACTCATTTTTATTATTAAATATGTATGCATCAAAAACTGAATATCACCATTAATTGAATTTTCTTTCCAAAAATTATTTATAACTTTAAATAATTTCTTACCTTCTTTTTTAATCTTTGGCAATAACAAAATTGATTTTTTAGATACTCTAATCTGCCATTCTGTATTAAAAGTTATACTTGGGTCTTTTAATGCATCTTTTATATCTTGATCTTCTATAAAAGAATAAACTGGAAAAGTTATAATTCCATTTCTAAGATCTGCAAATTTATCTTGATACACTTTTACTTTTGTATCTGGTGATATAGACCAATCACCTATATCATTTACAATTTGTCCGAAACCTCCGAAAGTATTATTATCTAATAAATAACTTTTATATTTATCAAATATACTATAATCGCCACTTGCTAACCAAAAACCGACAAGTGGAGCATAATCATAAACAAAATCAAAATATTGATTTCTTTTTTTATAATTTTCTTCCCAATTTTCCAATATAAATGCAAGATCATTTTCAAAAATATTTAATTTAAACTTTTCTATATCATAACCTTTTAACAAATGAGATATCAAATATTTAACAATATCATCTAGCCTGTTATATTTATCTCCTAATATAGACTTGGATTTTTCAAGAAGATCAAAAATTAATATCAAAATCATATCATGATCTATTACACACCTTTTTAAACTGTCTTTATCTTTCCATACCTCTTTTTTTTCATCTACAATTTGATTTGTGCGATATGCCCACAACATTGTAAGTTCTAAAATAATAGGAACAATATAATATTTTTTAAATTCTCCCATTGTGCTATCACCAGCGATGAATCCGCCTACAAATTGAACTCCATTTAAGTGAATATTTTTACTAGTATAAATATTTATTACTTTTGATATAAATTCATCATTTTTATAAAGATCAAGAAGAAAATTATTTAATTCTTTTGATATTTCTTTTGATTCTTCAAAATAATCCATATTATTATTTAATATCTATTTTTATCCCTAATTCTTTCAAATGTTTTTCGCTTGTTGGAGCTGGAGTTTGTATGA
>CAZZNF010000052.1:0-1723 GCA_964655555.1 uncultured Candidatus Saccharibacteria bacterium
GTGCCCGAGACTGGATTTGAACCAGCATGAGTTGCCTCGCTACCACCTCAAGGTAGTGCGTCTACCAATTTCGCCACCCGGGCAAATAAAATATAATTATTATAAATAACTATATTTTCAAAAAAGATTTATTCTTGTTCTAAATTATTTTCTTCTTCTTCTTTTAATTCTTGAGTTGTTATGCCATCTTTTTTGACATATTTTGTGTCAACTTTTAATTTTCTTCTCGTATCTCTCAAAGCTTTATCTCTTATATAGTAAAGTTTACTTCTTCTTGTTTTATTTTTTCTAACGATTTCTATTTTATCAATATTTCCAGAATAGAGAGGATATATTTTCTCAACTCCAACACCAGATGCTATTTTTCTTACAGTAAATGTCGCTGATTGACTATTTCCATGTTTTCTAGCAATTACTATTCCTTCAAATATCTGTAGTCTAATTTTACCATCCTTATCTTTTAATTTGTTGTAAACTTTAATAACATCTCCACTAGAAAAATTTAAAGCTTTCCTTTCTTCTTCATTTACTTTTGATAATTTTATATTTGTTTTCATATTTTTTGTATAAAAATCTTTTTACTAAAAATTAGTGAGAAACTACCGTGATATCTAATAAATACGATCTAAACTCAGATTTTTATATTAAATAACTCTATTTAATAGCAAAATATTAACATATTAAGACTTTTTTTTCAACTTATTGTTTATAATTTAAATCTTTCAAAATTTTATTCATATCATTGTGCTCTTTTGTCAAAAAAGTTTTTTCTATTTTTTTATTATTTTCATCTATTATTTTAATAGTTAAAGAATAAGCATGTAGAAATGGTCTTGATAATTCTATACTAAATTCTTTTTGTAATTTTTCTGATTCCAATTTACCTACACCATATAAAGTATCTCCTAAAATAGGATGTCTAATTGATTTAAGATGAACTCTTATTTGATGTGTTCTACCTGTTTCTGGATAACATTCTACAAAAGTAAAAGGTTTATCATTTTTACTTTTTAGTCTAGCTAACACTTTATATCTTGTAATAGCATCTCTTTCTTTTCCTCTAACATCTCCTTTGCCATCATTAGTCCAAATATCTTTAGTATTCTTTTTTCTAAAATCTGATCTACTTCTTGATATTGGTGCATCTATTATCCCTGTATCATTTTTGATATGTCCTACAACTATTGTATGATAAACCTTTTTTGTTGTATGTGCATGAAATTGTTTTTTTAAAAATTTAAAAGAGTCCTTATTTAAAGCAAATATCATAACTCCGGTTGTGTCTGTATCTAAACGATGAACAATACCTTCTCTATTAATATCTCCAACTCCTTCTAATATATTTTGCCAGTTTTTCTTTTTAAATTTAGTTTTAACAAAATCTTTTAACCAATCTGCTAAAGTATAAGCTTCTTTCCTGTCATCAGTATGAGTCATTATACCTCTTGGCTTATCAATTATTACTTGATTTTGATTTTCATAAATTATTTTTATTTTTGGTATCTCTTTCATAATAATATTTGCAGAAAAATTAATTTTAAGGTATTATATCATAAGTAGAATACTTATTAAAAATAAATTTTAAGTATTAAATAAAGGGTGATTAGCTCAGTTGGTAGAGCAGCGCATTTACACTGCGAAGGTCGGGGGTTCGAATCCCTCATTACCCACCAAAAGTGGTTCAGTAAGCATACAAACAATAATTCAATAAATTTTATTATAA
>CAZZNF010000053.1:0-1694 GCA_964655555.1 uncultured Candidatus Saccharibacteria bacterium
CATATTGGAGCTAAAAGTCTTATAGAAAGTTTAGAGAGTGGAGTATTTCAGGATGGAGTTTCAGGAGCATATTTAGCTAGTAAATACTTTTTCCCAAAAGATAAAGTTTCAAAATTTATCGAATACATTTCAATTGGCGACACTTGGACTTGGAAAAATGAGAAATTAGAAAGAGAGATATTGGCATATATACACACTATAGATTTTGATTTTAAAACATTTTCTAAAATAGAAAAAGATTTAGAAGATAAAAATAAATTTATTAAAGCTAAGGAAATAGGAAAGTTATTATTAGAAAATTATTCTAAAATGATAGATAGTCAAATATTAAAAGCAAAACTTATAAACTTTGATAAGTATAAAGTCTATGCAGTAAATGCTAGCAGTATATTTTCTAGTGAACTCGGACATAAATTAGCAGAAAAGTCTAAAGATAAATTCTCAATTGTGTATCATTTTGAAAATGATAAATTGAAAATTAGTTTAAGAGGAGATAATAAAGTAAATCTTTCAGAGCTTGCTAAAAAGTATGGTGGAGGGGGGCATTTTAATGCAGCTGGGTTTTCTATTGAGGATAGGGAAAAGATTGGTGAGTTTTTGGATAAAATAATAAAATAATTCCTGAAAATAAATTTCTTAAAGAGTAATAAAATATTTTTTTAAAATTTAAGTTTTTATCTATCTTGACAAAATATTTTTTTCTGCTATATTAAACAAGATAAAAATATTCGTTCACTTAAAATTTAAATAATGGTATTAAAGAAAAAATATAACAAATTTATTGAAAAATTTAAAATCGCTCTTTTTAAAGTTATGTTTAGGCTGACACTCAGAACTCATGCTTTTACTAAAGGAATTTTCTTTGTTAAAGGATATATACATGAAAATTATATAGAAGATTTAAAAGAAGCTATACTTTTTTACGTATTAAAGAATCCAAAAAAAGAAATTTTTATACTTATTGATTCTCGTGGTGGTAATATAAGAGATGCTATGTATTTTTATGACTTAATAAAAAGTCTAAATATAAAAACTACAGCTATTGTTATGGGGAAATGTTATTCAGCTGGGCTCATAATTTTAGCTTCATGCGACAGAAGAATATCTCTCAAACATTCAGATTTTCTTTTTCACGAAATAACATCTCGTATGAGCTTTGATGATTTTTGTAATAAAGAAGATCGTATTTCGATTGAGATTGAGAAACATGAAGAACTTTGTGAATTTATTTATGAGCTTCATCAAAAGGATTTTAGTCTCGATATAGAAACTATAAAAAGACTTTCTTATAATGGTAAATATTATGATAAAAAAATATTTGCAGATGAAGCTTTGAAACTCGGTGTCATCCATGAAATAATTTACAAACTACCATTCAGTATTTAATCTAAGAAATTTACAAGCAGAATATTCTGCTTGTTTTTTATTTTGTGCCCCCAGTAGGATTTGAACCTACGACCATTTGCTTAAGAGGCAACTGCTCTACCGACTGAGCTATAGGGGCTTATTTTAGAGTATTTTAACATAAACTATCCTTAAAATAAAATTATATTTTGAAATTTTCATATTTTAAAGTTTTTCTTTTTTGTGTTAAAATTGTTTAGTATTTTAATAAAAATGCCCGGGTGGCGAAATTGGTAGACGCACTTGCCTTAGGAGCAAGCGGAGCAATCCATGAAGGTTCAAGTCCTTTC
>CAZZNF010000054.1:0-1541 GCA_964655555.1 uncultured Candidatus Saccharibacteria bacterium
TTGTCTTGTAGGAGTAAATCTTTTGAGAGAAGGACTTGATTTACCAGAAGTCTCTTTAATAGGAATACTTGATGCTGACAAAGAAGGATTTTTAAGAAGTGAAACCTCGCTAATACAAACTATTGGAAGAGCTGCTAGAAATATAGATGGTAGAGTAATACTTTATGCTGACAATATGACAGGTTCACTAGAAAGAGCAATAGGAGAAACAGAGAGAAGAAGAAAAATACAAGAAGAATATAATAAGAAAAATAATATTACTCCAAAGACCATTATTAAAAATATAAAAGACATAACAGAAGAATTAAAAAAAGATCATCAAAAGTCAGTAGAATATGAGCTTGCTATAGATAAAAAGCTTTTTGAGAAAAATCCAAATAAATTAATTAGATTAAAAGAAAAACAAATGAATGAAGCTGTAAAGTCTCTTGATTTTGAGACAGCTGCAATACTTCGCGATGAAATAAATTTATTAAAAAATAAAAAATTAGAAAAATAAAAAAACTTTATATCATTTGAAATATAAAGTTTTTTTATTTGAGTTGATTAAGCAATTCAAATAAGCAATTCATAGCTATTATTATTATAGTATAGCATAATAAAATATATTTGTCAAGTATAAAATATGTAATAAATTTAATAAAAATCAAGGGTGCAAAAAAAACTATAAAATGCTAATATAACAAATATACTATATATAAAGTATGCAAAATATATGAAAAAGATAGATTTTAAGAATATAATATTAAAATTAAAAAATAAAAAAACTCTTTGGAGATTAATTAGTATTTTGATTCTAATTTTATTAGTTGTTTTTATTTTTAGAGGATCTTCAGATAAAGTAAAAAAAGTTTCTGATAATAATTTAATAGATATCGCTAACTCAGAAGACTATATTAAATATAAAGGCTTTGTAAAAGCTCAATTTGAAGGAGAACATAAATTAGACTTTTCTTTTATTCATAAAAAAACAGAAAATATAAAACAAGGCATAGGTAATCAATCAAGATGGTTTATGTTAAATAATGATAAAAATATAAATGATGTTACTTTGTATTTTACTTATGAAGGAGGAAGAGGTTTTTCAGTTGATGATTATATAAATGAATATTTAAATACAAATGATACAGTTGTAATACAAGATGTAAAATTTGCAGATCAAAATGATACAAATATAAAATATATTATTGATACAAAAAATAATGTTGAATATTATATACAAGAAGTAAAAGGTGTAGATGGGGATTCTTGGCTTGCTATTGTTGAAAATAATGCAGCAAACAATGAAATTTCAAAAACATCAGCAAAAGATTTAATCAGAAGTTTAGAAATTGCTTCTAAAGAAGAAGTAAAAGAAGAAGTTTCTGTTCCTATCAATAACATAGAAGAAGTTGCAACTACTACTGCTTAATATTTAATTTATTTTAAAAAATATTTTTATAAAATAAAAATATTATAAAAGAAAAATCCTTAGAATTAATACTGGGGATTTTTTATTTTATAGAGAAAATGCTATTATAAGAAAATGTCTAAAAAAGAAA
>CAZZNF010000055.1:0-1534 GCA_964655555.1 uncultured Candidatus Saccharibacteria bacterium
ATCTCACTCGTAACGAGAAGGTCACAAGTGCAAATCTTGTAAGTGGCTCAAAAAGTTATAATAAATTATATGAAAAAAGCTATTATTTTTGATTTTGATGGAACATTGTTTGATAATTTGAATGTATATAAAGATGCACATAAAATCATGTTTGAAAAGAGAGGTCTTGAATATAAAATTTTTTTACAAGATAAAGGTAGTAAAACTATAGAACTAATGCAAACTTTCGCAGAATATTTTAAAAGTGAAATAGGAGAAAATATAACAGCAGAAGATCTTTTAAAAGAACAAGACGAAATAGTATTTCAAGAATATAAAGAAAAAGTAGAATTGAGAAAAGGGGTAAGAGAATTTTTAGATTTTTTAAATGAAAAAGAAATAAGAAAATTTATTGCGACTACAGCAAGATTAAATACTGTGACAATTCTTTTTGATAAATATGATCTTTGGAAAGAGTTTGATATTATTTTGACTGCGGAAAATATTGAAAAGAGTAAACCTGATCCTGAAATTTATAATAAAATTTTTGAAAAATTAAATCAAAATCCAAATTTATCTATGATACAAAAGTCTGATTGTCTTGCGATAGAGGATAATAGAGTTGGTATAGAATCTGCGAAAGCGGCTGGCATACCAGTGATAGTGATACCAAATGAATATTCTTTTAATAAAGATGAAGATTTATCTATCGCAGATTTTTTGATAGAAAGTTTTGAAAGCGAGGAATTGAGAGAGATAGTTTTAAAATAGTATAAAAATTAATTAGATCATGATAAAATAAAAAAATGAAAGATTTTGATAATTGGAATACATTAAAAAAGAAAACAGAAAATAAAGTTAGAGAATTAATAAGCACTTTTACTAATTTATTTAACTTTTGAAGTTCAAAAGCTGGCTTTCGCCAGCTTCCATTGTGAGTTGCCTCAACTTATAAATAAATTATATCAAGCCATATTTAAAAGTCAAATTCAAAATTAACATTTTATAAAAATTATGCATAATACAAATATTCAATCTGCTTCCGCTGAAAGCTATAGCGAGATAAAAAAAGAAATAGAAGAATTAGAAGCACAGATGAATGATGCTGATTTTTGGAATGATAAAGTGAGAGCGCAAGAAGTAATACAAAAAATAAAAGATTTAAAAGCAGAAGCTGAAGGAGGATCTGTACTCGATGCTGGTGGAGCGATATTAAATATCTTAGCTGGAGCAGGAGGAGATGATTCTGAAGATTGGGTGAGAATGCTATTAAATATGTATTTAAAATATTTTGATTCTTCTAAAAACTCAGAAATCAAAAATAAATGTACAGTAAATATTCTACATGAGAACAGAAATGAACATAATGGCTATAGAAATATAAGTCTAGAAATAATAGGTAAAAATGTGTATGGAAAAATGAAAAATGAATCTGGAGTACATAGACTTATACGAATATCTCCATTTAATGCAAATGCAAAAAGACATACAAGCTTTGCAATGGTAGAAATACTTCCAATACTTCCAAAATTAGAATTTGAAAAATTTAAAAATA
>CAZZNF010000056.1:0-1509 GCA_964655555.1 uncultured Candidatus Saccharibacteria bacterium
ATTAAAAATCATCTTTATAAAATAACACTTTTCCAAGCTTTTAAAAAGACTTGACTTTTCTAACATAATATGATAAGATATATTTAGAGTTAAACAATTTTAAATATAAATAAACGTTCTAAAAAAATAAATTGAAGATGAAAAATAATGAATTAAAAAAATTCTTTTCAAAAGTAAACTTTCCAAGTTCAATGAAAGAAACTACTTTATTTTTAGAAAAAATAATCACTGAAATAAAGGCGAATCAGAATGAGAGATTTCAAGTATCGACCATTAAATCTGATTATGATGATATAAATGGGAGATGTGAGTTTTTATTTGAAAAAAACTACCCAGAATTTCCATTGGTAGAAAGGTTATCTAAGTATAGACGCATAGAAATTCATAATGTTGGTAATGATAGATTACATGTGAATATCAACGCAACATTTCATAATTTTGATTTTGACGGAAAAGACGATGTAAAAAATATGCTATTAATAGTGGAAATCGTCTATAAATTTATTTTTTCTAAAGATTAAAAAATAACCTTGGGCAATTTGTGCCCAAGGTTAATTTTTTATATTAAATCAAATATTCATCATGCACTGTCCTAATTTTACTCTCACTATCACAAGTAATTTTCTTTTTATTTTTATCAAAAAGATATTTATAAGAAGAAAACCATTTTCTTTGTTTTAAATAATTTATATTTCTATCATTTTGATGAGCTTCTTGCTCCAGTGAAATATAATAATAAAGGTCCATATTTTTCTTTTTCAAAATAAATTTTCCATACAAATATTCAAAAAGATATATAATCCAAAAAAGAAAAATAAATGTTTCAAAGTATTGAAATATATGTATACTTTCATGTCTAATATAATTTTTATTATGAAGTATATTATCATCTCTCACAATAATAAATGGGAATATAGTGACACCACCAAAACTGTCCCCTGTCATAATTTTTCCAAATTTTTCACAAATAAATTTTGATTTAATTATTGGAATTTTGTTTTTAAAATATATTTTCATCTTTATAATATTAATTTTGTTTAAAACTATTTTACAAAATAACACTTTTCCAAGCTTTTAAAAAGACTTGACATAGCTTATCATTATTTGTTAGTATATGTTTAGTATAAATTTTAAAAAATTAAAAAAATGAATACATATCTATGTACAGTAAAGACGATCCATTATGGAATCGAATTAAAACATAAATTTGTTTTAACAGATGACAATAAGCTGGAAACCCGCACAATTAAAAGAATTGCAGCCATTGATATTGCAAGGCAAATGCCTTCAATATGTGATATCAAAGATATTTTACAATTAGACAAATTGGAAAATATGATCATAATAAAAAAAATAAAAAAGATAAAATAAATAAAATACATATTTTCTATCTTTCCCCCAAAAGTTTATCTTTTTGGGGGTTTTATTTTTTATACCGCTTTCATGTTAAAATAAACATAATTTTATGACTCAAAATGAAGCTTTAGATATAATGAAAATGGGACATTC